>SUWS01000008.1 GCA_015061365.1 Lentimicrobiaceae bacterium
TCTTCTTTGTAAATTGTATCTCTTTTTTCTTTGTTTTCTGTCTTGACTCGGATTTATCTTCAGAATTGATAAGGTTTTTCTACACTTACCTTTCAGACTTTGCTTGGATCATTCTTTCAAAGAACTTTTCAACTTATCTTTTCTCGCTTGGAGATTTTGTTGTTGAATTGGATTGCAAAGATACGAACTTTTTAATTTCATGCAAGAAAAAAATGATATTTTTTAATATTTTTTTAATTATTGTTTATAATCAATTATTTATATTCAATTTTATTGAGATTTAATCGTGTAATTGTACGATTTTTAGCTGTTTTTCTTCATTGATCTTCTTCATATAGACTAAAAAATATCACTTTTTCTGTAATTTCTAGTTTTAGCATGTTGATTAAAGTGAAATTTACCAATGTTTTTTCAGCTTCTTTTTTACTAATTTTAGCCGCTTTCATAAATTCTTTTAGAGTGATTCTTTTATTATCGTTTAAGTATTTTAGTAAAAACATTTCGGATTCAGTAAATGTAACCCTAACCTCTTGTTTGTTATTTTGATATTTCCATATTTTTAACAAAATACCATCGGCAAGAATATTTTGGTCTTTAACACGTATATATACCTTATATATATTATTGTGGTCTGGTGCTCTGTGTTTATGATACTTGCTTTTAGGGACTATTATTTCTAAAACTGTCTTGCCGTTAATATTCCATTCTTTTGCTTGAAAATTTACATTAGGAATACAATACATCTCTGAGGCGGTCTGTATCATGTGTTTTTCTTCTTCAGACCTGATTCCAGAGATTGCACCATTATCTTTGACTCCAATCAACAGACGTCCGCCATCTGTATTGGCGAAAGCAACGAGTGTTCTGGCTATTTTTTTGCTGTCAGATATTTCAAATTTAAAATCGAGCATCTGATGCTCTCCTTCCTCGATTAATTTATGAATGTGATTGGACATTGTCTCAGATTTTTTAACGTATGCAAAAATAATGAAAACTAATACATGTATTTCAAGGATTGTGAAAATAAGTATTGCAATAGTGCATCTATTAATTAATTAAGGTATATCAAATTATGTTATTAAACATCTTTTTTTTAAATGAGTTCAGTTGAAGAGTAGGGGTGATTCCTGTTTTTTAAGACGTTTAATGAGAAATTATTTGCTGAGTGAGTTAGTATTAAATTGATTGATAAAAAGCCTTTAAAACGAAAATTTACAAATATAATTACTAATTTACAATAATAAAATACAAAACAACAAAATTACACAAGTAAATAACATTCAATCAAATACAAATATGTAAATATATTACAAATGTAAATAAAGATATATGAATAACTATACTTATTTAAAATATCTTCTATATTACTATTGATAGTGTTAAATATAAGAAAAACAATAATATATGTTAAAATATATTAATAATTACTTTAAAAATCGTGATTATAATGACCTATAATTGATTCTTAAAAATAATTAAGATAAAATATTGTATAATAATATTTTATATAAAATAAATTAGAGTTAATAATAAACAATACTTTATATTTTACGATTTTACAAAAATAAAATCGAATATTATTACATTTGTAAGAAATTTATTATTACATTTGTAAACTTATTAAACTCTGAAATTGAAAATTTGAAAAGGATTAATAAGTATTTTAACTTATATATAATGGATTTGATTAAAGATAGATTGGCACATATTTTACGTGCAAAAAATTTGACAGCGACTCAATTTGCAGAAATGATGCAGATACAACCTTCTAATGTGTCGCATTTATTAAGTGGTAGAAATAAACCTAGTCTTGACTTTTTGATAAAACTTAAAGCTTTGTTCCCTGAATATAGCTTTGATTGGATTATTTTGGGTAAAAAACCTATTACTAACAGCGAATATAATCTTAAGCAAGACAATAATCTCTTCGAACAATTTGATGATATTCAATTTACTGACCATAACTTGAATGAGAAACAAGATAGTCTGCTAACCGACAATATAATTCCTAATGATGTAAATAATACTGATAACAATAATACTATTGTATCAAATTTGATTGACAATGATTTACATAAAAGATTAATTCAAATCATATATGTTTATGATGATAGCACATTTGAGGTACTTAACAAAAGAAAATAGTATCTACAATTAGTTGTATTCATTTTTATTAATTTCATTTTTTTTCTTATATTTGTATTTTAAAAAATGTAAATTAATATATGTATAGACAATTGATCTTTAAGTCTTTAACTGATACATTATACAAATATAGAAAGATAGTTATTGTTTCTCATGTTAATCCGGATGGTGATGCGTTGGGTTCATCTTTGGCACTTCATCTTTTTGCAAAAAAGGTAGGAATAGATTCACAAGTGATTATTCCCAATGATTATCCTAATTTTCTTTCGTGGTTGCCGTCTATCAATGATATCATCGTATATGATAAGTGTAAGGAGGAAGCCAAGCAAAAATTGACTGATGCAGAATTAATCTGTTATTTAGATTTTAATACTGAGTCACGAACAGGTGTTATGCATAATGATTTATTACATTTTGCTAAAATACCTAAATTATTGATAGATCATCATATAGGAGCAGATACATCTAAGTTTGAGGCGTATTTTTCGGAGACAGAGATCTCTAGTACTTCAGAGATGGTAGCTGAATTGATTAAATATCATGGTTTCGAATCTTATTTAGATGATGAGATTGCTAATTGCATATTGACAGGAATGATTACGGATACTGGCTCATTTACACATTCAATTTATAGAAATACATTTAGTTTGTGTGGTGAGATATTGTCTGCGACAAATGTTGATTATATGAAGATTCATCAGAATATTTATGATAATTCTACCGAAAATAGGCTGAGGTTACTCGGTTTTTTAATTAGTGACAGAATGACTGTGCTAAACGATTACAATACAGCGTACATTTATGCATCTAAATCTGATTTAGAATCATTTAATTATCAAGTTGGTGATACAGAAGGAGTAGTCAACTATCCGCTTTCTATTTCGAATATAAAGATGTCAGTATTATTAACAGAGCGTCAGGGTTGTATTAGACTGTCGTTCCGTTCAAAAGGTGACTTTTCGGTTAATGATCTGGCGAGAGACCATTTTGATGGAGGTGGCCATTTTAACGCTGCAGGTGGTACATTGCATTGTTCCTTAGAAGAGGCTATAGAGAAGTTGTTATCAGTTTTACCAGAGTATAAGGAATTATTGAATAGATGAAAAGATTGTTGAAATTTACTGGTTTTATACTGATAATTAATATATTATCAGTATTTGTATCGTGTTCGATAGAGACGTATGCCACAAAGAAGATAAGTGCAGATAATGAAATCTTATTATACATTGAAAATAATCGACTTGATGTAAGACCTAACCAATCAGGATTAGTTTTTATTCCATTAGAAGATGGAAATGGAGAATATCCTCAGGATGGAGATAAAGTAGCATTTCATTATACTGGATATTTCATGGATGGAGAAGTCTTTGACACTTCGTATGATAAACCATATCCTCTGATAGTTGAATTGGGCAATGGTATGATAATTAGAGGATTAGAAGAATCTCTAAAAATGATGAACAAAAGTTCTACTGCAAAAGTTATAGTTCCTTTTTATCTCGCATATAATGATATGGAAAATGCACCAGTGCCTCCGTTCTCAAATCTTATCTTCGAATTAAAATTGATTGATTTTACGCCTGTTGAAAAATGAAGAATTACCAACTAATATTATCTTTTTTGTATGTGATAACAATGAATTTTGTTTCATGTGACAGTATTAGTAATAAAGAGAATCAGTCGCAATTAATTGATAAAAAAGATCTTCAGGAAACATTGATAGAGGCAAATATAGAATTCTTAGCACAAGAATCTAATGCAATTGATAATTATGTAACAAATAATAATTTAAATGTAATCAAAACGGGAACGGGGCTAAGGTATCAGATATTTAGCCCTGGTGATGGTGATTTTGTAAAAAAAGGAGATCTGATAACAATTGATTATAAACTTGAATCATTAAAAGGAGATTTGATATACTCTTCTGAAAATGATGGCTTTAAATCGTTTGTTGTTGGTAGAGGTGGTGTTGAAAGTGGCTTAGAAGAAGCTGTCCTGAAAATGAAAAAAAATAGTGAGGCGATTTTTATTTTACCATCTCATTTGGCCCATGGCTATGTTGGTGATGGTGATAAAATAACTTACCGTACCGTGTTAGTGTATAAAGTAAAAGTAATTGACATTAAATAATTAAAAATTAAAGCAACATGAAAAAACTATTTTTATTTACTATGATTTTCGGTGTATTATTTACATCTTGTCAAAATGAAAAAAATAATGCTTATGCAGGATTTGAAAAAACAGAATCAGGTTTGTATTACAAGTTCCATAATCAGAATGTAGGTGATACTCCAGAATTGATGGAACTGATTGATTTACAGATTGCCTGTTTTATAAATGATTCATCAGTAATTATTCCAAATAATCGAATGATAATGCAAATGATTGAACCTTTGTTTGCAGGTGACATTTATGATGGAATTAAGATGATGTCGGTAGGTGATTCAGCTTCTTTCATTGTTCGTACAGATTCTACATTTATGACTTTGTTCCAGTTACCTACTTTACCAACTGAATTTTCAAAAACAGATGTCATGAGATTTGATATTAAACTTAATGATTTTTATCCAGAATCTGAATTTGCAAACAAGCAGATGGAGTATATGAAAAAAACATACAAAAATGAAACAGAGAATGCTGAAAATGAATTAAATAAATATCTGAAAGAGAATAAACTTAATCCTATAAGAACAGAATCTGGACTCTATTATTTACAAACAAAATCTGGTAATGGAGAAAATCCTCAAGTAGGAACTCAGGTTAAAGTACATTATACGGGAAAACTTCTAGATGGTACTGTATTCGATTCGTCAATATCAAGAAATGAACCTATACAATTTGATTTAGGTGTAGGTCAAGTAATTCCAGGATGGGATGAAGGCATTAGATTGATGTCAAAGGGAGAAAAGGGCATCTTGTTTATTCCTTATTATTTAGGTTATGGTGACAGAGGAGCTGGCGCAATTCCTCCATTTGCAACTTTGATTTTCGATGTTGAATTAGTTGATTTCTAATTTTTTTTATAAGAACTCTTCTTTGTTTTCATATAAATTACAAAGAAGAGTTTTTTGCAAGATTATATAGAACCAAAAACGTTTATATTGTTATTCAAATAAATTATATGTATGAAAAATAGAATATTGATATTATTACTGTTTTCTTTATCATTATTAATAGTTTCATGTAATAGAAGTGATTACAAGAGAACAGACAATGGAGCATTGATGAAGTTCTACACAATCAACAACAATAATGAGATGCCTGAGATAGGAGATATGGTTGTTGTTGATGTTACTCAGAGGGTTTCAGATTCAGTACTGTTTAGTTCAGAATTGTTAGGAGAACCTTTTGAGATGATTGTGGAAGTACCGTCATTTAAAGGTGATATTATGAGCGCGTTATTGAATATGCATCTCAATGATCATGCATCCGTTATTTTTCCTATAGATTCGATGTTTACAAGTATTGGTGAGGACTTGCCTCCGTATATTGAATCTGGAACATTGACTGAAATGGAAATAGTTTTAAAAGAGATCGTTAGAAAAGAAGTTATAGAAGAAGAACTTCGTATAGAAACGGAAATGAGAAAAAGTAATGAGGAATCTATGCTTGCACCTTATTATAATGATGATAATTGTACTTCGACTGATGATGGTATAATAATTCTTAATTTAAATAAAGGAAAGGGTAGATTAGCTAAAGCTGGTGATATAATGAAAGTATATTTTACTTTCTGTACGTTAGAAGGTGATACGTTGCTTGATTTTTCTACTGGAAAACCATACGAATTAGTTTTTGGTGATATGGCTTTGGGACAAGGTTTCTATGAAGGCTTAGGGCTCGTTGCAAAAGATGGAGATGCTGAATTTATTATACCGTCATCTTTAGCATGGGGCGCTGATGGTTTTCAAGGTGTTATTCTTCCTTATACTCCATTTAAGTTTGACTTGCAAGTTGTTGATATTATGACTTCCGACGAATATGAGGAAGAGCAGGCGATCATGATGGAGAAAGAGGAAAGAGAAAATGCTCAACGTCTTAAAGAAGAGCCAACTAAAATAGCAAATTATGTTAAGGATAATAATATAAATGTACAACCTAAGACATCTGGATTGTATTTTATAGAGACAGAGCAGGGTATTGGTGAATCGGCACAGACTGGCGACATGGTGATAGTGCATTATACAATATTTAATTTGGATGGTAAATTAATTGAGAGCAGTTATGATTATAATCAGCCGATACCGTTTGTTTATGGAGAGAATCAGATGATTCCTGGTATTGAAGAAGCTGTTGGATATATGAAAGTAGGAGGGAAGGCGAGAATCATAGTCCCATCTCAATTAGGTTTTGGTGAAATTAAAATTGATGATAATCTTCCCGCAAATTCAACTCTTATTATTGATTTGGAATTTGTTGATCTTCAGAGATAGGATCAAAATAATTTGTCTTGCCAGAATGATAGACATCAATAACTGTTATGATGGCAAGACAACTCCATACAGGCACAGCCAATTTATCAGTATCCAAGAAATTGTTTAATACTCCGTGTGTGAAATAACTTATTATAGCTAAAGTAGCTGCGAGTACCAATATCTTGGATTCTTTATTTTTAGCTTTCTTATATGTCATAAGTCCTTTATATACAGATACAATAACCAAAAGGATCACAATTAATGAACCTATCACGCCCATGTCGGCTAATGCGCCGATATATTCGCTGTGAGCATTGCCTCCATCGCCATGATTTGTGGTAATGATGGTTTGATTCATAGATAACTGATAAGGAGCATAGACGAATTGGTAAGTTCCTGGTCCCCATCCAAAGAAAGGTCTTTCTTCAAACAACCTGAATGCAGAACTCCATCTGTTTAATCGTTCAAGATTAGATGCATCTGTAGATATATTTGTAATTGATTGAATGTGTTCTACAAAATTGTTCGATGAGTCTTGTTCATTACGTTCCATAACATCGATGATCTGATGTCTGAATGTAAAGAATAATGTGACTAATGCTATTACTATCGTTAAAATATATTTGAATTTGATTTTCAATAAAACGCAAAAGAGAACTCCGATTGCGGCAATGATACTCAACCATGCTGCTCTACATGCTGACAGATACATTCCCATGCATAATATTGCAAAACAAACTATTATTATGATTCTTTGTGATGTCTTGATGTTAGGTAAAAAAATAAACGCTGCATTTATGATTAAATAAATCGCTAATGCAGCTCCGTACGCTGTATGGTCATTATAGAATGGAGACATTACCCAGTGGGCTGAATTTCCAGAGAAACCGTTAATAGCATGATTTATAGTGGTATATATAACTACAATTATAAGTCCTGTAATATACAACCATACAAATTTATTGATGTTTTTTGGTTCTTTAAATAATTTTGCACAGACAAAATAAGCAGGAATAACGAACCATATTCTTGATAATAAATATTTGGCGGATACTAATGGAAATTCACTTGTGATAGTCGTTATCAAAATCCATACAAACATCAAATATATTACGATTGAAATAGGATGGTGTGCAATTTTATTGTCGAATTTTTTCTCGTATAGTAGTTTCGCTATGAAAAAAAACAGAACGCCGAACAATAGTGGTTCAACAGGAACAGAAAGTGACAAACCAATATTTAAGCCCAGACCTTCTAAGTTAATCGACAGTGGTGTTAGGAACGCAATTAAAAATAGAACCTTGTCATAAGAGAAACAATATAGCATCAATATACCTAACAGAATTGGTAGAGCATACATATAGTAAATGTTCTTCTCTACAACCAAAAATATGCTGAGGGCGACAAACAATGTCACGATCAGATAGAATCCTGCTATTTTGATATTCTTATGCAAAGTCTTGAAATTAGTCTTTAATATCAATCTTTTCTATGGCTGCTATAACCAATATTGACAATAAGAATGCTCCGATTCCGCATAATGCAACGATAATCCATCTTACCGGAGTGGCTTTTTTGTCAGCTACAGAAGGGTAGGAAACGATGTTTGAATATGTCATTTCACCTTGTGCCTGACGTAGCTCTTCTTCATAGAACTGTCTGACATCACTATATATAGCAGTCTCTGTTGCAATCATCTCCACTAATGCAATAGCCTTTGAAATATTTCCAGAGTTATCGTTGTCGGTGTTGCCCGAAAAGAATGCTGTCGAATTTCCTTTTGAAAGATATTGGTAATTAAGTATGTTTCCTTCATCGGTTACTTTTGCAAGTTCATTTGATAATGAGTCGATGAAATCAGTTTTTTGTTTTAACTGTCTCTCAAATGACCTTACATTTTCCCATTTTTTTGTTTTATGAATGATTTCAAATTTAACGTCGTATAAGCGAATTATCTCGTTGGCTATATTACAAGCCATCTGTGGATCTTTGTCTAAAACTTTGATTTTTACAGCGTCGTATGGCGTTTTAGAAATAGAGATTCTGTCGTGATATTCTCCCATCAAAGCAGTTTTTGCATATTTGTAGTTTGGATCTATACCATAATGTTTCATAAGATCGAAGATTTTGATAACAGAATCTACAATCTCTTGAGATTCCATTACCTGAAGCATCTGTTCGGTATATGTTTCATCAGAAAACTCGGACAATCCATTAGGATAGACTATTGCCTCCGATTTGTATTTTGGTGTGATAAATGATGGTCCAGAAAATATGGCACCTGCTATTGCAGCTAAAATTGTTACGACAACAATATGCCATTTCCATTTAAAAATAACTTTAAGTAAAGATTCGTTGTTAAAATATTTATCCATTTTAAATTTGTTTTGTTCTGAATAATAATTGATTACAATCTTCAATAAAAATTTCGTTTCAGATAAGTTTGAAACAAAAATTTTTCTCAAAGATAAGAAAATAATTGAATTAAAAGGATGTTTTGAAATTATTTTTTAATGTGTTCAACTGAAGATAATAAAAGACTCTTAAGTTCTTTAAAGTCTAACATCTTGGTTATAAATGCTAAAACAATACCGAGTCCTAACGATATAATGAAAGATGTTAACCAATACATGTCTGATGATTTTAGAAGTGATGTTGTAGTAACTAATAAAATGATAAATGATAAGATGCTAATCCAGAATGAGATACCGAATTTTAAATTAAATATTCTTTTTGCAATGAAGAACTGAATGGCGCAGGTCGCAAATTGTACGCATAAACTGGTCATGGCTGCGCCTTTGGCTTCAAAAACTGGTATGAAAATAAAGTTTAATGTGAGGTTGATGACTACTCCAACTGCGGCCACTATGTTTAATTGTTTAAGGTTACCATTTGCTGTGAGTAGTGTTCCAAATATGTATGTTACTGATATTGATACGAAACTTCCCATCAAAATCTTCAATATGTTTGATGATTCCGTTATTCTAAGGTTGTAACTTTCGATAGATTCATTGTCTTGAATTGTATAGAGAAGTTCCATTAGGTTTTGACTATAGAAAATACATACAATAGCGATGATGCATGTCATGGTTAGCATCAAGCCAAATGATTGTTTTACTAAGGCCTGTAAATCTTCGCCTTTTTTTATTACTGCTGCAAATAATGGAAGTAGTATCACTGAGAATAAATATGATATGTTGTTGCCTGCATCGAAAAGTCTGTATGCTCGAGCATAAATTCCAGCTTGTATAGCAGAAATATCTTTTGGTAAAATCCGCTCTATAAGTACTGGTTCGAGCCTGTTGTAGAAACTCATAAGTAATACTAATAAGGCGTATGGAAGACTTTTCTTAATTATCATTAATACAAAAGGGAAATTGAATTTTATTGTGAGTTTTCCTGTATGTTTTAAGACAATGTATATTGCTATTATTAAGGTGATTACGTATGATGCAGTTTGAGAATATACGAACCAATAGATATTGAAATCGCTCTTTGGAAAAATGCCTGACCATAGAAGGAAACTACATATCAATATCATTAATACTCTGTCGAGAACAGACAATATGCTGTCTGTTTTGAATAACAATAATGCTGATATGTTTGATCTGACATATAGTACAAATGATAACAATACTTGGTTAAGTCCAACTATGGCAAGTAGTTTCATTTGTTCTGTATTGTAACCGATAGTTAATCCTATTACAAATATGATTATAAAATAAGCAACACTTAGAAATATTTTAGCCTGACTTATCCCTACAAAGTACTTTGATAGCAAACTATTGTTTTGTGCTATTTCCTTGCTGTTGTAGTTTGTTAGCCCTATATCGAGTATTATATAAAAAAGGTATGAGAAGTTGAATATAGCAAGATAAGTTCCGTATGAAGCGTCACCAACAATATTCTGAACTGTTCTGTCAACACCCAAAATCCAGAATGGTTTTACTAAAAGGTTGATAAACAATAAAAAAAGTATATTTTTTAGAAAGCGACTATTCATTACTTAATATCTCATAGATTCAATAAATCAAGACGTAAAGATACGCTTTTTTCTTAAATTTTATTATGATTGAGTAGATTTTATTTTTAATTTGTTTATACAATAAATAATGCAAAATGAATGTTTCTTATATAGGTATTTACAAATATTAATTGTAGATTTGCAAAGGAAATTTTACCGAGATGAATCAGGAAAAACAAAAATATAGCGAAGATACAATTGAATTGTTAGAAGAAGAAAAGAGTTTGTTGTTGTTGAACGATGATGTTAATACTTTCGACTATGTGATTGAGGTACTTATGAAAGTTTGTGGACATACTTTGGAGCAGGCTGAGACTTGCGCTATGATTACTCATTACAAAGGTAAATGTACTGTAAAATCAGGCACATACGAAGAATTGGAACCTTATTATATTAGTTTGCTCAATCATCATCTTTATGCGAAGATACAATAGTTATGGCGGGATATACGGAAAAAGAATTAAAGATAATTGATACGGCTTATAAAATTTTCGTTCGTTCTATCAGTAAGGTGATGGATACGGAGCAGATAGGTTTTATTGATAAAGCCTATAGACTTGCATTGGAAAAGTATGATGGTAGAAAAACAATATCTGGTGGCTTGTTTGTTCTTAGTTTGATAGAAATGGCGGATATTGCAGCTAATGAGGTGGGGTTGAGAAGTAAGACTGTTGTTGGCATCTTTCTACATAGAATAATTCGTGAATCTGATGTATCTATTGATTATATTAGGGAAAATTTTGGTGAAAGAACAGCGTTGATAGTTGAAGGTTATGACAAGATATCTGATATTCAAATAAATACCGTATCTTTTCAATCTGAACAGTTTAGAAAGTTATATCTGTCTCTAATTGATGATATTAGAGTTGTTTTGATTAAGATAATTCATCGTCTTTATGATATGCGTCATAGGGAAGATGTTGATGCAAAATTATTCAAACGATATCTCAAAGAGGTTAAATATCTATGTATCCCGATAGTTCATCGTTTAGGTCTGTATGAGATTAAGAAGGAATTGGAAGAAAAGGTGATGATTTATGAAAATCCTGTAGAATTTGAGGAGATTAAGAATAAGATAAGGGTTTCCTCTACAGAACAGGAAAAACTGATGGAGAATTTTCTTTCCCCGATTCGCAAAGCTCTTGATGATGAACATATCGATTATCATATAAAATGGCGAACGAAATCTATTCCCTCTATTTATGAGAAGATGAGAAGCAATAACCTTCCGTTTGAACAGATCTTCGATATCTTTGCGGTTAGGATTATTATTAAAAATAGTAAGCGGAATGAAGAAAAAACTGATTGTTGGCGTGTATATTCCATAGTTACAAATATTTATCAACCTAACCCGAAACGTCTGAGAGATTGGATTACGTCTCCTAAAGTATCAGGGTATGAATCGTTGCATACTACTGTTCGTGCAAATAAGAATTGGATTGAAGTTCAGATTCGAACCGAGAGAATGGACGAGATTGCAGAGAAGGGTAGTGCGGCTCATTGGCAATATAAAGGAAAAAATAATAAGCAAACTACCGACGAATGGTTAAACCAAGTTCGTGAAATTCTCGAAAGTCCTGAATATGGAAAATTAGATGACAGATTGTCAAATAGTTGTAAGTCTGATAAAATATATGTCTTTACACCTAATGGTGATTTGAAACAATTACCTGTTGGTGCTACGGTTCTTGATTTCGCCTTTGATATTCATACTCAGGTTGGAAGTCAGTGTTCTGGAGCAAATGTCAATGGAAAATTGCAACCTATTCGTTATGTGTTAAATAGTGGTGATAAAGTTGAAATATTAACTAATAAGAAACAAGTCCCCAAGTCAGACTGGTTAAGTGTTGTAACTACAGAGAAGGCTAAAAATAAGATCAAGCGTTATCTCAAAGATCAGGAAATGAAGGAAGCGGAGATTGGTAGCGCATTGTTTTACAGACGTCTTAAGAACTGGAAGATCCCTTATACTGATAAACTTCTCAATATCATATTAAAGGAGTATAATTTGTCGTCCGGTATAGAGTTTTACCATCAGATTGCTACTGAACAGATTGATGTTATCAGACTGAAGGAGTTTATATTATCTTTAGATGATAATAAGGATAACAGATTAGAAAGAAATGAAACGGAAGCAGCTAAAGAAAAACAGTCTGAGGATAAGATAGGGGAGGTGTCGATAGGGAACAATCTTAATGACTTGGCTTTTAAGGTTGCTAAGTGTTGTAATCCTATTCCTGGAGATAATGTTATAGGTTTCATATCAATTAATGGTGGAGTTACGTTACATCGTACTGATTGTAATAATGTTAAAGCATTAAAGAAGAATTTCCCATATAGGATTATAGATGTACGATGGAATAAGGATAATTCTGAGTTTTCTGAAGTGACAGTTAGTATTGTCGCAAATAATGAGTTAGGTTTGCTTGGTTTGGTTTCAAATGTCATCAAGGATTTGCATATAAACATCTTGAACGCAAACTTCGATACTAAAGGAAGCAGATCCGTGGCAAAACTTGTATTACAAGTAAATAACACGAATCTGCTTGAACAATTATTACGAAAACTAAAATCTATACAAGGTGTATTAGAAGTTCGTAGAGTTTCTTGATGTTTATTCGGTCATGATTTCTATGATAACCTTGTCGGTTTCTCTCATTCCTTGGCTCGCAAGTTTACCTACGTTCTTGATGGTTTTTTCTATTCCGTCACCTACGATTCCGTCGCCGCTACAGAAGTTCTTCTTGTTCTTGCACATATAGTAACCCATCAAACCTGAGTCAACTGCTGTTGCGATTTTAGCGGCACATGATGCTTTTGCACCGTCACAGATAACACCGGAGGTTATTGCTAATGAGTTTGATAATGTCTGTGATATTGTCTCGAAGTCTTCTCCCAACAGATATGCTACACCGCATCCCGCTGCACAACCTGCGCTGATAGCACCGCAATATGCAGACAAACGACCGATTAATGTCTTCTGATGAATTGCTGTAAGATTTGAAACTACTAAAGCTCTGTATAGTCTATCTTCATCGATATTGAATTCTTGTGCGTAAGCTAAAACAGGCATAGATGCTGTAATGCCTTGATTACCACTTCCTGAATTTATGATGACAGGCATCTCGCAACCATTCATTCTTGCGTCGGAACCTGCAGCTGCCCATGCTTTGGCTTTGATTCTGACGTTGTTGCTGTAGTGTGTGAGTAGGAGTCTGCCGATGTTGGCACCCCAATCATTTTTCAAACCTTCTTCAGAAATAGCTTTGTTATATTTCAACTGGCGACCAATGATTTCTTTTATGTCTTCAATATCAACGGTGTTGGCAAAATCATAAATACCTTCCATCGACAGAATTGAACGGTCTGTAAGTTCTTTCGATGGTGTCGCTATAGTATCGCTTTTAAATATAACTTCGTTATCTTTTTGAATGTGAACTATATTTGTGTGGAAATTGGCAATTCTAACAGATGCGAAGTGCTCGTTTTTATGTAATCTTACTGTGACATCAAGCTGTTCTTTTGAATCTATATGGGCGATACTCATCGGAATTTTTTCTAAAAAAGCCCTTGCTTCTTCTTTCTGTTCTTCTGTTACGCCTGCAATTACTTCCAACTTCTTTTCAGGATTTCCGCCAATGACACCTATGGCGACAGAGGCCTTTAACCCTTTCATTCCATTTGTGTTAGGAACGATGACACTTTTAACGTTTTTAATAATATTGCCGCTCGCTAAAATATCAACCTTATCTGGCATTCCGCCTAATACTTCTCTCGCTTTTGCTGCTGCGTATGCAAGACATATAGGTTCTGTACAACCCATTGCTGGGACCAATTCTTCTTTTAAAATGTTGATGTACATTTCATAGCGGCTATCTGACTTATTCATCTTATTGTTATTTTTTTGTTTTTGCAAATATACGTTTTTTATAATAATAACAAAATGTTAACTACCTTTTGTTATTTCCATTAATTCAATTTCTATATCACCGTTTTCTGGTGTTAGCTCAATCCATGTATTATCTTCGCTAAACCATTTATATTGAGCTCCTATTCTAATTATATAATCGTTAACATCTTGATTGTTTGGTATTCTGATGATTAAACTTCCGTTATTCCCTTTTGAACTTCCATAAGAAATAAACATGGTGTAAGCGTTATCCGAGAGATTCTTTGCCTTAATTAAGATGTAGTTGTTCTTTCTTGTTGTCACATCTATTGGATTGAAAGTGAATCTTTTAGTCTGATTTGACAATATTTGGATGCTATTGTCGACGAGTTGCTCTAATTTGTTTTCTTGAAGTATCGTGCTGATACGGTTTATCATTTCAGAAGGGTAGGTGTAGCCTGTATCTAAAGCTAAAGCTTTGGTATAATACTCGATGGCTTTGTCGTAATTCTTACCTTCAAATTGGATGTCGCCATTGGATATATATTGGTTGTATTCCGCTGATATTGCTGCTAATTTAGCTTCGTTGAGTTGTGTCGCCTCATTAAGACCTTGTGTTGCGATAGGGTCGTTTCCCTTGTATCTTAATGCTTTATTGTATTCTTTAATGGCTTCCGTATAGTTTTTGTCGTTCATGAATACTTGTGCGGCTGACATGGCTGTTGCGTAATATTCTTCCCATTTTTGTTTTTCCAATGCCAGCTGTGCTTCTATTTCCTTAATCTTAGCTTGTGCATTATCTCTCTTTTCTTTAGCTTCTGTTTTGCTTGGTATCAATTCATAAGCCTTTGTGTAATAATCTAATGCAGTATAATAATCTTCTTTAGTAATACTATTGTCGCCATTTTTGACTAATGTGTTGTATTGTGCGTTCAGCTCAATCTCTTTATTACGGTTGTTAATTGTATTTGTCAGATACTCAATTTTTTGTGTGGCAAATTCATCGCCAGGATTAGATCTTAGTGCTGCTTTGTATTTGGTTAGTGCAGCATCAATATCATTGTTGTTTTCCAATGCTTTAGCTTCTTCAATGAGGCTAAGGTATGTTTTCAAAGATAAATATTCGCTGCTATTTAAGGTCTCGTCGATTCTGTTAATCATGTCTATCGAATATGAATCCTCAGGTATAATGGCAAGTGCTTCGTTATATGCGTCTTTTGCCTTTTCGTACGATTTTTCGAGGTACAGATTATCAGCTTCGTTTATTTTTGCATTATATCTGTCCGATATGTCCTTTTTGTTTTTCAATGTGGTTAATAGTTCTTTTATTTCAGAATCGTTTGGAAAAATCACTGATGCCTCCTCGTATTTTTCTATTGCTTCGGCATATTTCTTTCTTAAAGCAAATTCGTGACCTTCTCGTTTAAGTCTTTCGAAATTAGATCTTTGGCTGTCGTAATTCTCTTTTTTATTTTTAGCTTCGTTATATTTTTCTTTTGTTGCGGTGTGGTTGGGGTATAATTCTAATGCAGCTTTGTACTGGAGTACAGCTTCTGTGTATTTGCTTTCCGACATGAACTTGTCTGCTGCTTTAACTATCTCGTTGAAAGAGTTGATTTTCTCTTTTTCATCATTGATGATTTGAGAAACAATCTTGATCTGTTCATTAACATATTCATCTTTAGGAAACAAAGATTTAGCTTTATTATATACGGCTAACGATTTTTCATACTCACCGTTATCGTAGTGATTGTCAGCCTCGTCAATATATTGGTAGAATATCTCCTCCTTTTCGCTTTGTTCTCTGATTTTTTGAAGTGTCTTATTCAATTTACTTTTGGCAACCGGATCGTTATCTTTGATTCGCAGTGCTTCTTGATAATAAGACTTTGCTTTTATATACTCTTGATTGTTGAATTCTTTGTCGCCGTTACTGATTAATGATTGATATGAAGGTGCTTGCTCTTGAGCAGTTAAATCAAGATCTGTAGCTGCTAATAAACTGAATGTTAATGATATAATTAAAAATATTTTCTTCATGGATATGATTTTGTATATCAACGTTTCAATTGTTTAATTATTGTCGGATTCACATACTATTACTCCATCTTTCATTGTTAAAATCCTGTCCGACATTTCTGCAAGTTGCGGGTTGTGTGTCACTATTACGAAAGTCTGTCCTGTTTTGTCTCTTAGATCAAAAAATAGTTGATGAAGTTCTTTGGCTGATTGTGAATCAAGGTTTCCTGAAGGTTCGTCTGCCAATATAACTGATGGATTGTTGATTAGTGCTCTTGCAACTGCTATTCGTTGTTGTTCTCCTCCTGACATCATTGATGGCTTATGATCTTTTCTGTCAGTTAAGTTAAGATATTCAAGTAATTGTATCGCTTTTTCAGTTGCTTCTTCTTTTGAAATCCCTGCAATGAATGCTGGTATGCATATATTTTCTAATGCTGTAAATTCTGGCAGCAGATGATGGAACTGAAAAACAAATCCAATCTTATGATTTCTGAAATCTGCGATCTTTTTCTGGTTTAATTTATTAATATCTTGATTGTCAATAATTATACTGCCTGCGTCTGCTTTATCTAATGTTCCTATGATTTGGAGTAGTGTAGATTTCCCTGCACCTGAAGCACCGACAATACTGACGACTTCGCTTTTATTAATGGTCAAATCGACACCTTTTAAAACCTCAACTTTACCAAAAGATTTGTGTATATTACTGACTTTGATCATGACTTAAATTTGTGCAAAGGTAGTAATTTATTTTGAAAGATTCAATAATAAAAAAGAGGCAATGACGCCTCTTTGAATATATTTTTTATAATTAATTTAATTCTTTAACTTTTGGTTTCTTACTACTTGTTTTTCTGTAATTTGGCTCTTGTAAATGGTTTGCTCCTATCAAATAAATAACGGTATGTTATATGTGTTTTGAATACTGTTGCGCCAGCACTTTCTGCTATCTTCATCATAGGTGGGTTGAAGTCGCCAATCCAGTTAAGTTGGAGTTCTTTGTATTTGAATCTTTTTTTGATGTGTTGAGATTCTAATGAACACACCAAGCCTGCTTCTAAACCTTTTCCTCTGTGTTCAGGCACTATACCGAATACTAATGAAATAGCTCTGTCGCATACTCGTGCGACTTTGACTCTCCAGAATACTCTTAATTTATTGAGTAGATTCATTTTCCCGTTTAATCCTTTGTAAATCTGATTCAAATCTATCATTAAAAGGAAAAATCCTATCGGTTCTTTTCTGCCATTTTCATCAATGTGGTATGCGAAGTGCATCAGTCTTGGGTCGATGATAGGTTTCATGCTGTTTAGCAATCCGATAGCATGTTGGCGTGTTAATTTTGTTGAACCAGGAATGGCTCCCCATGCCTTATTGTATATGATGAGGAAATCATCAGCGTATTTGTCGATATTATGTCGGTCTAATATTTCGAAACTGTACTCAGGTCTGCCATAGAATCTTTTAGCTTTTTCATGTAATATCGGATCTATGCCTTCTGTAGAAAATAACCGGCGGTAGGTAAGTTGTCTGAAATAAATTTGGAATCCGTAATTTTCAAATAATTTGCAGTAATACGGATAATTGTATGGCATATTGTAGACAGGCTCAGTGAATCCGTCATTTAAGCATCCCCAAAAATAATCTCTATCCCCAAAATTTATCGGACCGTCCATTGCTTCTTGTCCGTGTTCTATATTCCACTGTTTTGCTGCATCAAAAAGTATATTGGCAGCTTCCTGATTATCAATGCAGTCGAAAAATCCACATCCTCCTGTAGGTTGTCCGTTTTCTTCTTTGTTATATGTGTTTGATGTCTTTTCGTCGTAAAATGCTGCGATTCTGCCAACTATTTCTCCTTTTTCATCTTTCAATAAAAATCTTGCGGCATCGCCATGTCGGAACAATTTATTCTTATTTTTGTCGAAAACACTTTCAACTTCTTCGTCTAAAGGTCTTACGTAATGAGGATCGTTCTTGTATAGTTTTGCAGGAAAATCAAGCCATTGCTTAATTTCTTTCTTGTTGCTGACCTTAATTAAATTGAATTTTCCCATTAGTTTTATATTTTATGCAAAAATCAGAAAAAATAAGATACGTTTTCAAATGCGACCTTGTTTTTTTATTAAAAATCACTAAATAATGGAAAGTCTTAAATGAAAATTATTTTTTCGTGATTTTTTTAAAATGAGTAATATTTTGAAATCGCTTTAAAAGCTTATCTAATTGGAAAAACTTCTGTCATTAATGTAATCGTTGATGATTTTCTTGGCTTTTTCTGCGTCTTCGAATTCTACTCTTACAATACTGCTGTTATATGTTGAACCTGCGGCCCATCCAGCGGAAGAACTTTCTTCTAATGTGTTTTGTACAAAGCATCTTATTTGATTATCAATAAGTAATGCTGCTACATAATTAGCTTCGATATCAGAGCCTACAAACATATTTACAAGATTATTTTTCATAATTAGAGTTTTAACTTTACAATATTACAAAAAATACTTAAATTTGTTCAAAATTTATTTTAAAATGTTAGAAGATAAATTCAGATATATCATTTCCTATTTTGAAGAAAATATGCCTGTTGCAGAATCGGAGTTGAATTATGAGAATCCTTATCAACTTATTGTTGCAGTGATACTTTCTGCTCAATGTACTGATAAAAGAGTTAATATGACGACACCTGCTTTCTTTAAACGTTTCCCTGATGCAATCGCATTGTCTCAATCAAGTGTTGAGGAAATATATTCTTTCATAAAATCAATTTCATATCCAAACAATAAGTCTAAGAATCTGTTAGGAATGGCTAAGACTTTAGTAACAGATTTTAATGGTGTTGTTCCCGATAATGTCGAAGATTTGCAGAAGTTGCCTGGTGTCGGAAGAAAAACCGCTAATGTGGTCGCATCGGTAGCGTTTAATAAACCTGCTATGGCTGTTGATACTCATGTGTTTAGAGTCTCGGCGAGAATCGGATTAACACAAAAGGCAAAGAATCCGTTAGAAACGGAGAGACAATTAATAAGGTATATCCCGGAAAACATAATTCCTAAGGCTCATCACTGGTTGATACTTCACGGCAGATATGTTTGTAAAGCGAGGAAACCGGATTGTGAAAATTGTGGCTTGACTTCAATTTGTGATTATTATGCGGAGAAAAGTTAAAAATAGTTAAAATCCTTGACAGCAAAATCAGAATTATTTATCTTTGTATCGTCTTTGATTTTTGATATGAATATATTAAGAATACTAATATGAAACCTTTTATCAAATATTGAAGTGAAGTTAAACAAGTTGTTGGATTTTAAAAAATTATGAGTATGGAAAAGAATGTTACAGCAGAAGAAATTGAAAAGATTAGAAGAGAGAAATTAAAAGCGTTAGAGGCAACAATCGGTAACATAGAAAAAGCTTGTGGAAAAGGTAGTATTATGCGTCTCGGTGAGTCATCTTCAGAAAAAATCGAGAGTGTACCAACAGGATCTTTAGGCTTGGATTATGCTCTTGGAATAGGTGGCTTGCCTAAAGGGAGAATAATAGAGATTTTTGGACCTGAGAGTTCTGGTAAGACGACATTAGCTTTACATGTTATCGCCGAGTCACAGAAACAAGGTGGTATCGCTGCTTTTATAGATGCCGAACATGCATTTGATCGTTTTTATGCTAAGAAATTAGGCGTAGACGTAGAAAACCTTCTTATTTCACAACCAGATTGCGGTGAACAAGCATTGGAAATAGCTGAAAATCTTATTCGTTCAGGAGCAATTGATGTTATTGTTGTCGACTCTGTCGCAGCCTTGACACCTAAGAGTGAAATAGAAGGTGAAATGGGCGATAGTAAAATGGGTCTGCAAGCTCGATTGATGTCACAAGCGATGCGTAAACTTACAGCAACTATCAGTAAGACAGGATGCGTGTGTATATTTATCAATCAGTTACGTGAGAAATTAGGCGTAATGTTCGGCAATCCTGAAACTACGACAGGTGGTAATGCCTTAAAATTCTATAGTTCCGTAAGACTTGATATCAGAAAAGTAAGTCAAATTAAGGACGGTGAGAATGTAAGTGGTAATAGAGTTAAGGTAAAAGTTGTTAAGAATAAGGTGGCTCCACCATTTAAAAAAGCTGAGTTTGATATTCTTTATGGTGAGGGAATATCTTTGACAGGTGAGATTATAGACTTGGGTGTTGAAACCGGAATTATTAAGAAGAGCGGTTCTTGGTTTAGTTACAATGAAACTAAATTAGGTCAGGGGCGAGATACTTTGAAAAGAATACTCGATGAAAATCCTGAGTTATGTGATGAATTGTATGATAAGATAATGGAAGCATTAAATAATACTAATCAAGATTTATAATAACAGGAAGATAATGAATAAAATAGTATGGGTTTTCATAAGCATCTTCTTTCTTGCAAGTTGCTCTGGAAATGTCTCGGATAATAAATCAAAAAACAATGATGCTGTTTCACGAGAAATTGTAACTGACTCTAATTCAGAGATTGGTATTCTTAACGATTCTATAACATCAGATTCACTAAATGCTGAGTTATATATCAGACGTGCTAATATCAATTTGGCTAATGAACAGGTTGGTGCTGCAATAAAAGATATTAATACTGCATTGTCAATCGACCGAAAAAACGTTGAAGCTCTGTTGGTTCTTGCTGATATATATTATGCGTTGGGTGATGAGGATAATATAATGCTGACCTTAAATAAAGCATGTGAATACGCTCCGTTAGATCCGAGACCAATTGTTAAGTTATCAGAACTAAGTTTCTTGCAAGGAAATTCTAAATTGGCTGATGCATATATTGATAAGGCCTTGGAACTAGACAGGTTTAATCCTCGGGCTTACTTTATGCGCGGTATGATTGCTTTGGCGTCAAATGATACAGCCGTCGCTATGAAGAACTTTATGACAGCGCGTGTTCAGAAAGATGATTTTATAGAGCCTAAGATACAGATAGCTCATATTTATGCGGCGCAAGGAGACACGATAGCAAAAGTTTTTTTTGAAGAGGCTATCAGAATGTCGCCTGAAGATTATTCATTATATTATGATTATGCTATGTATTTGCAAGATAACGGTTTCCCGGAATTAGCCATGAACTATTACGATGAACTTTTGAAAGTAATGCCAAATAACCCTACATTTATATACAATAAAGGTTATGTTTATTTGGTCTATTTAGGAGATAACGAAAAGGCTTTAGATTGTTTTAATGAAGTACTCCAACTTGATCCTACATCGATTACTGCGTTGTTTAACAAAGGTAGGACGTACGAGCAGATGGGTGATTATATTAACGCAAGGAATATTTACCGTCAGATTCTGAAAGATAATCCAGATTATAGATTGGCTGTGGATGCCATCAATCGTATTAGTGAATAAGAAATAGAGACGCCATTTTTCAGGCGTCTCTTTTACTTTTATTCCGAGAATAGCTTGCCTAATTCACTGAGTCTGTTATTGAGTCCTTCATTGACTGAGTCAAAATCGGCAATATCGTTCAGTTCCGCTTTTATTCCAAAATAGAACTTGATTTTTGGTTCCGTACCTGATGGTCTTACGCTGATCTTTGTTCCGTCTTCGGTAAAAAACTGTAACACATCTGATTTAGGTAAGTTGATCACGTTCTCGTTACCATTGATTAAGTTCTTGCTTATTCCGACTTTATAATCCTTTATTTCAATAATCTTAGAACCTAAGATATGTGTAGGAGGTTCGTTCCTGAATTTATGCATCATGTTCTGGATCTCTTCGGTGCCGCTGATGCCTTTCTTTGTCAATGAGATAAGACCTTCTTTATAGAACCCGAATTCTTTGTATATCTCTTTTAATATTTGATACAAGCTCTTGTTTTGTTCTGTTGCCCACGCAGCTATTTCTGCAATAATGAAACATGCGCTGTTGGCATCCTTGTCGCGTACGAAATCACCGATTAAGAATCCGTAACTCTCTTCGCCGCCACATACGAATGTCATGTCAGGATTGTTCAGAATGGTATCGGCGATAAATTTAAATCCTGTCAATACATCGAACTTCTTTACATTATATTTGTCGGCAATGTCGCATAAAAGTTCCGTGGTGACAATGGTTTTAACAATATATTCTTTACCTGTAAATTTGTTCAGTTCATTCCAACGTTCTAATATGTAATAAGTTATTAAAGCTGCGGTTTGATTTCCATTCAATAAGATAAACTCTCCGTTATTGTCTCTTACCGCAATACCGACTCTATCGGCGTCTGGGTCTGTGGCTAAAACAACATCGGCGTTTACTTTCTTCGCCTTTTCAATAGCCATAGTCAATGCGGCTTTCTCTTCTGGATTAGGTGAAATGACAGTAGGGAAGTTTCCGTCAACAATCATTTGTTCTTCAACGCAGTCAATATTGTTGAATCCAGCTTTCTTGAACAATCTCGGAATTATTTGACCGCCAGTGCCGTGGATAGGAGTATATACGAATTTTAAATCGTTGTGTTTCTTTATCAATTCAGGTGATAATGACAATCCTAAGATTCTGTCGATGTATATCTCATCAAATTTTTCGTCAAGATATTCGATGAGGTCTTCATTAGGTGTGAATTTTACCATCGAGATATCAGTGATTTTTTCTACTTCTGAGATAACGTTCTTATCATGAGGACTTACTAATTGTCCGCCATCTTCCCAGTATGCCTTATAACCATTGTATTCTTTTGGGTTGTGAGAGGCGGTCACGACAACGCCAGCCTGACAATTCAGTTCACGAATTGCGAATGAAAGTTCTGGTGTCGGTCGTAAAGCATTGAAAAGATATACTTTAATTCCGTTTGCAGACATCACGTCGGCTGTTGTTTTCGCGAATTCCTTGCTGTTGTTTCTACAATCGTGAGCGATGGCAACCTTAGGCTGTTCAATATTAGGGAACATCATTCTAATGTAATTGGCGAAACCTTGTGTAGCCATTGCGACAGTGTAGGTGTTCATTCTGTTTGTGCCAACTCCCATAATGCCTCTTAGTCCGCCTGTGCCGAATTCTAAATTTTTATAGAAACTTTCCAACAACTCATCAGGATTATTATCAATTAATTCCTGTACTTGTTTTATAGTTTCTGAGTCATATTTGTCAGATAACCATGTTTTTGCTCTCTCAATAATTTCAGGTGTAAGTTTTCCCATAATTAAAGTTTTTTAATAGTTAATATTATTTTTAATTTCTTCTATGCATTTAATCAAACTTTCTCTCCAGAAAGGAATTTTGATGCCGATGTATTCTTTTATTTTTGTCTTGTCTAATGCGCTGAAAGCCGGACGGTTCGCTTTGCTTCCGTAATCTTTAGTAGATATTGGTCTTACTTCACAGTTCTTGCCTCCAATGTAGAAAATAGCCTCAGCGAAATTACTCCAAGGAATAACACCTTCGTTGGAATAGTTGAATATTTCTTTGACTGTATTATGATTAGATCTTCGGATAAGTAACATTATAGCGCAAGCGAGATCATACGCCCAAGTAGGATTGCCGTTTTGATCATCAACGACATTGACAAATTCTCTTTCAGAACCTAATCGTAACATTGTCTTGACAAAGTTATTCCCAAAAGAAGAGTATAGCCATGAAGTTCTAACTATTATATAGGAACAACCTGAATTCATAATGAATTGTTCACCTTCAGCTTTCGTCTTTCCGTAAACACTATTGGGCGACACTGTATCGTCTTCCCTGTATGCACGCTCTGATGTTCCATCGAAAACATAATCTGTGGAGATATGTATAAGCAGAGAATCGTGTGATTTACATGTCTTTGCTAAATAACTAACTGACGTCGCATTGACTAATCTTGCCGTTGTTTCGTCATCTTCAGCCTTGTCAACAGCGGTGTATGCGGCGCAATTGATACAAACGTCAATTTTATTCTTATTAAAGAAATTTAAGATCTCGGCTTCATTACAAACATTAAGGGTATCAATATCTGTAAAAATCCAGTTAATGTCGTCTTCGTATAAAGCGATCTTCTTAAATTCATTGCCTAATTGTCCGTCGCAACCTGTGACAAGTACATTCATCATAAATAATCTGTGTTAATATGTCGCAAATTTATATAAAAAAGAAATACCAAGCGACTCTTTAAACTGTAATATTGGACTTTGTTTTGTTACCTCCACTCCGTCAACAACTTCCGTTATCGTAAATTTGATATTATCATCATAGATTAGATGTATATTGATTATCGCCGATATTTGTTTATTGATTGTAAACTTGATTCCAGTTTCCCAGTCGACATCTATATTCCATCTGTTTGACTTGTTAGGATCCATGTAATTGTTATATAGGTTCAGTGTGGAAAATACAGAGATGTTATTTCTAAACTCTTGTTTGTATTTTATTAAGATATTGATGCCTAACTCACTAAGCAGATTTTTTCCTTTAACCCATGTGCTGTCACCGTCATATACGTTCCAATATCCGGCTTCAACGCCATACGATCCTAAATCGGCAAGCCGTTGGTCTGTGACGAATGTCATTTTACCAGCGACGGGACTTATATATACCGACAGGAAATCTTTGACGTTATAGTTGTAACCTGCAGACAATGTGAGATAGGCAGGGGCGAAGAATCTTGATATCGGAACGGAGTCGTTTGGATAGGAGTAACCATTAGTGAATTGAGTCTTTAGTGAGGCGATGGATGTAAACGAAAGATTGTTATTGTTGTTGTTTGTCATCGTCATAGAAAGTTCACAACGGTCTTCGCTTTTCTCATATCGTCGATCCTTAGTATAATTCGACATTCCGTATGCGAAAATACCGTTGACGACGTAATTGAATAGTTTTCTGTTGTATTGATAGGTGAAGTTTGAGGTAATCTTTCCGCTGCCATTGCTTTCTCCACCAGCAGCCCAATGTGTTATTGCTAACTGGTTCAGTGTTACGCCTATGTCGCCATTAAATTTACTATATAGAAGAAAGTCGCTGCTTTCTGTGTCTTCAAGTTCCGGATAAATGGTGTCGGTTACGATGTTTGTATATGTGCTTATAATGGTATCGATGATATATGTGGTGTCAATTATAATTACGGTGTCGGTCCTTATAATATAGTCGCGATTTGCTGAAATAGTATCCTGTCCCTTGATTATAGATGGATTCAGTGAGAATAACATCATAATAGGGATGATATACATAATAAACCGCTTCAAAGTTAATTTGAATGCCGACATCTGATAAAAATAAGGCTCGTTTTAATCTTTTGCAAAGATAGGAAAAATCTCTTAAAAATGTAATAAAATCATAAATCTTTTGAAATTCACTATATAGAAGTTTCTTGTATCTGTGAGTAAAAAATAATATTTGTTTGTTTAGTCGTAAGATAAGGTAAAATTTATATTTTTGTAGAAATTAATTATTGATGTTATGTTAATACAGTTATTATTCGTTTTAGTTTGTATTATCGTCGGTGCACGTATTGGTGGTGTCGGCTTAGGTGTTATGGGTGGTTTGGGTGTCGCCATTCTTACTTTTATTTTTGGACTTCAACCGACTGCGCCACCTATTGATGTTATGCTTATGATAGCGGCGGTCATTTCAGCAGCGGGTGCTATGCAGGCGGCGGGTGGCTTGGATTTCTTAGTTAAACTTGCAGAGAAAATATTAAGAAAACATCCTCAATATGTTACGATTTTAGCTCCATTGGTAACCTATTCATTCACATTCTTGGCGGGAACAGGTCACGTCGCTTATTCAGTTTTACCTGTTATTGCTGAAGTCGCACGTGAGACGAAGATTCGTCCTGAACGACCACTTGGAATTGCCGTCATTGCCTCGCAGCAAGCAATCACAGCATCTCCAATTTCTGCGGCTACCGTGGCATTGTTAGGTCTGCTCGCTGGTTTCGATATCACTCTGTTCGATATCCTTAAAATAACTATACCAGCCACATTGATCGGTGTGCTCGTAGGAGCTTTCGCTTCAATGAAAGTAGGTAAGGAACTCGTCGATGATCCAGAATATCAACGTCGACTTAAATCAGGTGAACTTGATTCTCATACCGTTGAGATGGCTGACATTAAGAATCTTTTCAACGCAAAATTGTCGGTGATACTTTTCATAGCTGCAACAATACTTATTGTTTTGTTTGGTTCTATTCCGTCTATGCGTCCTTCGTTCGATGGAAAGACACTCGGAATGCCTTCTCTCATAGAGATCTTAATGCTTTCTACGGCGGCAATTATCTTGTTAGTGACTAAGACTTCTGGTGCAAAAGCTGCTCAAGGTAGCGTGTTCTCAGCCGGTATGCAGGCTGTTATCGCTATATTCGGCGTGGCTTGGATGGGCGACACTTTTATCAATGGCAACATAACTCAGCTCACAAGTTCAATCGAAGGTATCGTCACCGATATGCCGTGGCTCTTCGGCTTGGCACTATTCGTGATGTCGATACTTCTTTATAGTCAGGCCGCTACCGTTAGAGCTATCATGCCTCTCGGTATAGCCTTAGGACTTAACCCAATGTTACTTATAGCTTTGTTCCCAGCTGTGAACGGCTACTTCTTCATACCAAACTATCCGACAGTGGTGGCAGCTATCAACTTCGACAGGACGGGAACGACAAAAATCGGCAAATATATCTTGAATCACTCGTTTATGATGCCTGGACTCGTCGCTACAGTCGTGGCGTTGGGAGTGGGAATTCTGTTGATACAAATCTTTTGATTAATAGATTATAAGTTAAGGGGAATTTTGTGATTCCCCTTAATTTTTAGGGAACTTCTATAAATTCCACGTTTAAATTAATTTTGACGATTACAGTAAAAACTTTTGCATGCTTTATGTTTTTTATCGGAATCTTTTCGTCTTTCTTTCAATCACATAGCTCGCTATGTTCTTTCAAGAAATACAAAAATCTTCTCAATAAAAATTCATAAATCATTTGCAAAGCAATTTATAGAAATTCCCTTTACTTAGAGTGTGAAAACTCCGATAAGAAGTGCGATGATAATCTTGATCCCTTTGGATATAATGAACGCTTTTCTCGATTCCGCTAATAGAGGTAATGCTCCGTGTCCGTCCTGAACAATGCAGTTCGCCAAGAAAATCCCTAATGGCAAATCTCCATTAGCAAATAATATCAAAAAAATCAAATGTGGTCCAGATTGCGGAATAATACCTATTAATATAGCTATCAATAATACGATAAATGGTTTTGTGTCTATAATATCGTGAATGTTGATGTAATTATTAATAATCGTTAAGCATAATATAACTCCGAACGTCCATAAGAATATCTTAGGCAAATGAACTTTGATAACATGTTCCCACAGATGCTCCTCAAGAAAATGCTCTTCTGCAACAACCACTATTATTAAGATAGCGGTAAATAAAATGATAAGAATAAACCTGATCCAGTCAGCTTCACCTCCGTGATCGTGGCTATGATTATGACTGTGATTATGGTTGTGGCAATCGATGTGTAGACATGTAGAATCCTCGATTTGATGACTCTCCATCGAATGGATTACACTTTCTTCCGTCTGACCTCCCATCAATAAATTGAGATGATGTGAGCCGTCTATCACACCGCTTAAAACTAAGACCAGAACGCCTACACTCAGAGTTATTAATAAAGCTCTTACAAAACTTATGTTCTTGATATTTGATTTTATGTTGTGATGTTTATGGTGATGAGCGTGACTGCACGATTCGTTTTCATGAATAGGGAACGACATTTCTTTATCACGCAACCCTACGAATTTGTTTTTCATAGTAACCTGTAATAATGTGGCAACCACTATTGCTATACCGATAAGTATTAGATTTATCAGCAATGCTTTTTCGGGAAATAGTGAAAACATGAAAAATGCTTCGTCGCCGGTTGTTGTTATCAGCGCTGCCATCAATGCCGGAAAGTTGACGACCCTGTGAATGTATAGAGAAACAACGGTATATGTGCCAAGACATCCTGGAATGAAACCCATTACAATGGCGAATAATATTTGAATCCAAGGTTTTGTCTGAAGCTTCTTAGACCATAGTCCGCCAGTTCTGACATTGATGAATTCAATGACCATCATCATCCCTAAAACCAATGTGGTTATTATAAGCGTCTGTTGTAGAATGATATAAAAAGTATTTAATGTCATATAATCGTATGTTTTTTACAAGTTACAAAGATAAGAAATAAGTTGACTACTCAATAATTCTCGTAGTCTCATTACATTAAAAAAATGTTAAATTCAAACAATTAATAATTTCTAAATGTTTTCATAGCAAATTGTAAAAAACAACATTATGAAAAAGTTTACATTTATTAAGAAATTCCTCGTACTGACAATGTTTGTCGGTTTTCTTGGAAATTACGCCAACGCACAGTTTTCGTTGAGCGGTGAAGTCAGACCACGTATGGAATATCTCCACGGATATTCAACATTGACAGACAAAGATTCGGATCCGGCGGGATTTGCGTCGCAACGTACAAGAATCAATTTTAATTATTCACACGATCGTGTCAAGATGTTTGTCTCTTTGCAAGATGTTTTTCTATGGGGAGCTCAACCTCAGCTGTTCTCCACATCCAATAGTGTAAGTATGCATCAGGCATGGGGACAATATTATTTAACACCTTCGCTTTCATTGAAATTAGGTCGTCAAGAATTGGTATATGACGATGAGAGAATCTTCGGTAATTCTAATTGGGATCAACAGGGTAGAAGTCACGACGTAGCCTTGTTGAGATACAATGGCATGCTTAGAATTGATATCGGTGCCGCATTTAACCAAAATGAAAAGCATCTTAACGGAGCTTATTATAATTTGAATAATTACAAGATGATGCAATTCGTTTGGTTGAATACTGATGTCACCGACAATATGAATCTTAGTCTCTTGTTTTTGAACAATGGTTATCAATATGATTATGTCTTGAATGAGGATGGACATAATCACCAGAAAACAAAGGACGTTTATAATCAGACTCTTGGCGGAAGATTATTGTTCACTCCTGGCGATTTTAACTTCCACGCATCTGCCTATTACACTATGGGTAAGGATACCAAAGACAGAGAATTGTCGGCTTATTATGTAGGCTTAGGTGCCGAATACACACTCCATGATGTCTGGACGTATGGAATTGGTTGGGAACATCTTTCTGGTACCGACCAAAAGGATATGATCGAAAATCCTGATGGATACAAGAACAAGTCATTCAATCCCTTTTACGGAAGTTCTCATAAGTTTAATGGCTTTATGGATTATTTTAACACTAATGGTAATTGGGCTAATTCTGTGGGTCTTAATGATATATTTGCCTCAATCCAATACTCTAAGAGAAACTTTGAACTCAATCTTACAGGACACGCATTCCTGACGGCAGCCTCTGTTATTAAAGACGGTAATGTTAATGAAACAATGGAACCTTTCCTCGGTGCAGAAGTCGACTTGACAATGTCGTATAAATTATCAAATACTTCAAATGTCGTTTTAGGATACAGCCAGATGTTTGGATCTGAGACACTTCAAGCTATTAAGGGTGGCGATAATGCAGCCTGGAACAATTACGCTTATCTCATGTTTACTTTCAAGCCTGTTTTCTTAAAATAAAATAACTTAATTACACTATTATTTTTACTTGGGTAGAGAGAATAATTTCTCTCTACTTTTTTTATATTTGCAAAAAAATAGATTAGATGACAAAAGATAGTTGTTTTTATGTAGGTCGCATTGTTAAAACTCACGGAATCAAAGGTGAAGTCACTTTGCGTATTGATAATGATGATTTTGATGATATTGAGGAGTTGAATTATTTTTTACTCGATATAAACGACAATCTTATTCCTTTCTTTGTTGAAAATATCGGGTTTCATTCCAATAAAGCGTTCGTTCTTTTCCAGGATGTCAAGACCTTAGAAGCTGCGTCACAACTTGTTGGCATTGCGGCTTATCTTCCGTTAGACTTGCTGCCTGAGACTGGAGGTAACGATTTCTATTCGCATGAGGTCGTCGATTTTATTGTTGTTGATGATGAGAGAGGAGAACTTGGAAAGGTGCATGAGATAATTGAATATCCGACACAGTCGCTGATTCAAATTATCAGAGATGATAAGGAGATTCTGATACCTATTCATGACGACATCATTAAAGAAGTCGACAGAGCAGGGAAGAAGATATATGTTAAGACACCGGAAGGTCTGATTGATATGTATTTAGGAAATTGATATATGGATTGCCGTCCTTTTTTCTTTAAAAAATTCGCTATGTTCCACCATCGTTCTACGATGCGTATTGGCACTGATGCTGTTTTGTTCGCGCAGTGGGTCGATGTGAAACCGTCTGATGTTGTGTTGGATATTGGAACGGGAAGCGGTATCATCCCGATGATTCTGTCGCAGAAAGGAGTGGGACGAGTAGACGCCATAGAGTTAGACGCTGATTCTTACGAGGAGGCGAGACTTAATTTCTCGATCTCTGTCTGGAATGAGAAGTTGAACGTCATTAACGCCGACATAAGAAATTTTGCGGGAGAGACTGATGAAAAATATGATCTCATAGTCTCGAATCCACCGTATTATTCAAGCGACGTGAAGCCGATAAAAGAAAAGAAGGTGATGGCTCGTCACGTCTCCACATTAAGTTTCAAGGATTTACTTCTTTCAGCTAAGAAGATGATGAAGGACGATGCTCGTTTCGCGGTGGTGCTTCCATATTACGAATCAAGACTTTTTATCAAAGAGGCGGAAAATGCCGGACTTTATCTTCAAAAGGAATTCCTGATTTCTCCGATAGAAGGTAAAGAACCGAACAGAGTTAATATGCAGTTCCGTCTTTCGAAAAATGATGATGTCGTGACGGAGTTGTTTACAATAAGAAACAAAGACTATTCATACACTGAACAGTATAAGTTATTTTTAAGAGATTATTATTTAGATTTTTAATTGTCGATATATGTCAATATGCTCCGTGACAGGTGTATCAATCACCAGGTCTTAGGATTTCTCTTACAGATATGTATATAATCGCAATGACTACATTTTTTCTCATCATCAGTCTGACGGAACGGAATCTCAGGGTCAAGGATTTCTTTAAATAAATTAATGAACATCTCCTCAAAGGTGTCCATGAACGTATCGTCTTTAAAAATATCACTATCTATGACAAGAGGGAAATACGGCTCGCTTACTTTCAATAATCCAAAAATTCCAGGCTCGATATTTTCTGTGGAAATCTCAGGAAATTTCTTCTTATAAAGATATTTGTAAATACAAAGCTGTAACGACTTCTCGGTCAAGTCCATTATGTCTTCATTATCAGATTTTATTTCTACATCTTTATCTTCAACTTTTCCTGTCTTATAATCTAAAATCCTGACTTTATTTCCAATCTGGTCAATTCTATCGGCAAATCCTGTCAAGTTAACTTTTGTGTTTTTATCAATGTCAAATGTATGGACCAACTTTTCTTCCAAACCTTTAACAGTAAGTGAATTACCTTTTTTATAAAAACTCTTCTCGTAATTTATAAAGTTGTCGATGAGTTCTTTAATCATTATCTGATTAAGATAGTTGAATCCTGTCTCAGGGAGTCCGTTTGCGAAATTATTTTCCTTCAATGCGTTCTGAAAGGCTTCTTCTTGATATTTCTCAACGACTATATTATAGTATTTTTCGTCTACTATACCATTAAATTTCTTATATAAAAATTCAAAAGTGGAGTGTATGATGCTGCCGATTATATTTACCTGTATGGCTTCCTCTGGAGTGTCATCTTTCACGTTCTCAATATATTTGATATAAAACTTAATAGGACAGCTGAGATAACACGATATTGAAGTTGGTGATAATCCGAATTTCTCTTCACAACCCAACTCATTATTATATCTTATGCTATAAAGTTTGTTCTTAATTTTTTCTAAGATTTCAGGAGTTTTCCTAACTTCTATAGGAACGACTTCATCATTTTGTGGTGACGGCAGTTTGTATGTGATTTCATTAATCGTGATATTTTTCGACTTATGAGGAATCTCATTAATAAGCTGCCTGATAAATCTGCTTGGTTCACCTTGACCTACATCATCAGTAAGAGTGCTATAATAGATATTTACAGTCTTGGCGTTTTGAATCAATCTATAGAAGTGATATGCGTAAACCGCCTGCTTGTTTGTGTGTATCGGCAATTTATACTCCAATCTCAAATCGTAGGGTATCAAACTATTAGGTGTTTTAGACTGCGGTAAGATGCCTTCGTTAACACTTAGAATATGAACGGTTTCGAAGTCGAGGTTTCTTGTCTCCAAAAGACCCATAATCTGCAAGGAAGAGTCCGAGTTCTTAGATTCCTTACTTATAAATTTAATCGACATCTCTGCCGCAGATTGTTTGTAAAGTGTCTCTATATCATCAATTTGTACAATAAGTTCGTACTTCCTGATTAGTTTCTCTATCTTGTTGAAAATCTTTCCTGCTACACTGATCTGGTTAACAACAAAATAATTGTTGGTAGATGAGACATATTTTTCTATTAAATTTAGCAGTGATTTAATTGAAGAGATGCAATCGTGAGATGATTCCCATTTATGTGTAATTATTTTTATGAAATCCAAAACATGACCTGGATTAAGAATATTTTCAATGTCATTAATCTTCAGATAATATGTTGATTCCTTGGCAAATTTATCCAAACATCTGTTCAGTGACTTTAATTCTTCGTTTGTAAAAATTACTTTAATCATTTCAGTTTCTAACAAACGTTTGAGCGACCAGAAATAAATATTCGAATCTTTATTGCTTAATGTGTTTTGGAAAGGAAATATAAGTAAAATGAGTTGATTCAGAAATGTTTCTGAATATGGATATCCCATCGTGACTTTTATATCTCTATAATTATGAGGTATAGAATTTAAAACAGGTATCAAAAGATTCTCATCAGACAGAACAACTACTTCATTTTTAGAATGTTTATTATTTTTAAGTTCTTCGCTAAGGTTAATCTGTAAGGCATTTGTCTGAATCGTAGATCCGGCAGCGGCGATTATGTTAATTTGTTTTTCTCCAAGGCTGAAATTATCCTCGATATTATTTAATTTAAGATTCTTATGTTTGCCGAAAAATTGACGAGCGAATAGTCCTGCTTCTTGTAGTTCGTCGTCATAATAATATTTGTCTAAATCCCAGAAAAGCTCACCTTTACCTGATTCAACGATTCTGACTATTAAATTTTCTTCTGTGCGTGTCATAGCGTTGAAACCTGCGAAAATTATTTTCCTGTCTCCGATGATATTTTGCAATTGTTCGTCAGAAAGTTCATATAAAGTTCTTGTCATCAATCCGTAATATGCAGAGTTTTCGTCAAGTAATGTCTTTCTTAACTCTGTATAATATGAATACAATGACTTAAAAAATATTAAGTAAGCCGATTCAGTCTGAGTAAGTTCATCTGTGTCAGGAGACCATGTCTCAACTTCCTTAACAGATTTTAAGTATTTGAAGAGATGTTCGGCATCGACAGCATATTGATCTATCTCATCGAAGTCTTTTACGATTTGTGAAGCTAAAGGAAAGATGTTTTTTCTTGTCGAAACATCCATGTTATTATGATTCATAATGCGTATGAGTTCATAGATAACGTCGATATTATCAAGTAGTTGCAATCCGCTCCATGAAGATATAACTTCTTCTATAGACAGAATTTGAGGCAGCCAGATATTTCTTTCTATGCGTTTCATCAATTCATTACGTAGAGTGAGAGCCGCACGTTTGTTAGGGAAGACTATAGTCAGCGAATCGTCAGTAAGATTATTGCTATAATTCTTTATTATATAATCAGTTAATTTTGAGATAAAAGCCATTCTGATACGTTTTTCAGTTCTTCTTGTGTTCCTAAATCGAACCAATAATTAGGTTGTATAAATTCTGATTTCACTCTTTTCGTTTTGGATATTTCTTTATAGAGAGTCCAAACATGACATCTTTTCAATTCAAAATCAGAGAAAAATTCAGGTTTGAATATATGAAGTCCGCTGAATGACAGCAATTTTGATACTTCGGAGAAATCTCTGTCGCTATCGAATTCTTTGGTTTGTATGTTATATGTGCCGATAAAGTTGTCGTTTTTATCAAAAGCAACCTTACTGATATTGTTGCGATCTTGTGTAAAAAGCCAGGCTGCATCACCAGATTCTATAAAGTCGTCATAATATGTCTGAAAATCAACATCAGAGAAAACATCAACATTATGAATCAGAACGGCTTTACTTTGTGCGAAATAGGGGAGAGCCTTCAATATCGCACCGCCTGTAAAATAAAGGAAGTCACGTTCATCGGATATTTCAATCTTAACATCAGGATAATTTTTCTCATTCACGAAATCTATTATCTTATCGCCAAAATGATGAATGTTAATTACGATATGGTTGAAATTCTGTAAGATAAGTTTGTCAATAACATATTCTAATAATGGTTTGCCGTTCATTTCAACCATAGCTTTTGGCTTGTCGCTTGTAAGCTCTTTCAATCGTGTTCCAAGTCCGGCAGCCAATATAAATGCCGTTCTTCTCTCATCATTTTTCATAGATTCTGCTTTTTTGTTGAACAATATGATTTATGACAACCTTAATTTGAGGGTATTTTTCATGTAATGTTTCTGCTGTTCTTTCTGCAAAATATACTGAACGATGCTGACCTCCAGTACAACCGAAATTTACAAATAAATTCTTAAAATCTCTTAATAAATAATTATCAATAGATTGACATATAATGGAGTTCGTCAAGCCAAAGAAATTTTGTACTTCTTGTTTTTTATTAAGAAAGTCTTGCACTTCAATATCTAATCCCGTCAGTTTTTTATATTCATCATAACGTCCAGGATTCGGTAATGACCTGCAATCAAAGACGAATCCACCTCCGTTACCACTCAGATCCTGAGGAACACCTCCGTTCTTAAATGAAAAACTATTTATGGTGACAGTTAATTTCTCATTTTCAATTACTTTGTATTTATTAATTAAAGACTCCATCTGTTTCAAGACAGAAGATAACTCGTTCAATTCTATAACGAAATCAAGATTGTCTTTTAATATCATTAACTCTTTCAATGCGTAAGGGATACTTTCAATAAAATGTGACTTCTTCTGTATCAATCCTCTGAAACCGTATGCTCCAAGTACTTGTAACAATCTAATCAAAACAAAAGTGTTATAATACTTATCGAAATTAATCTCCTCGACATCAAGATAATTACTTAATTTTTCTTTATAGTATGAAAGCAATTCATTTCTTAAACCACAAGGAATCTGGGCTTTAACCTGATACAATAAGGAAACTATGTCATATTGAAGAGGTCCTTTTCGTCCACCTTGATAATCAATAAAAAAAGGATCCCCGTCTTTAATCATTATATTCCTTGACTGAAAATCTCTATACATGAAATAATCTGACGGTGCTTCCATCGCAAAATCAGCAAGTTTCTGAAAATCACTGTTTAATTTAGTCTCATTAAAATTAATCTCATCATTGACTTTTAAGAAATAATACTTAAAATAATTTAAGTCGTCAATAATTGATTCTTTATTAAAGGATGGAGTAGGATAGGCGACAGAATAATCAAGGTTCTCATTACCACGAATCTGAAAGTCTACGAGATTGGCTATAACTTTCTTATATAATTCTATTGTTATTTCATCATACGACTTCTCTTTAATACATTGTTTTACATAGTCAAACAATGAGACGTCACCAAAGTCGGATTGAATATAACAATTCATCTCGTCATTTATAGCTAATATCTCAGGTACTGGAAGTCCTTTATTCCTGAAATGCTTAGAAAAAATTAAGAAAGCATTGTTCTCCTCAATATTAGTGCTGTATGTTGCGATATAAGTTTTGTCAGCGGTAAATATTCTAAAGTACAAACGTGATGATCCAGAAGCAGCTAACGTCATCATTTCTATAACATCAGCTGATAAGTCATTATTTACCAATCTTTTTATTGTGTTCTCTATTGAGGTTAAATCTATCATAGACATAAATTTGTTGTCTACAAATTTACGATTTTTAATTTATATCAAAATGATATAGAATGAATTTTTATGAACATTATTACTCCCTGTTTGTTTATCGAGAAAACAACAGAATTATGAAACGGAAAAACATTTTCATTGCAACAATTATCTCAATTTTTATGTTGCCATTATTAAGTAATGCACAAGAAGAAATCATTATTATCGAGACATTCAGAAAGAATGCTCCGGAGAGATTCGATGCTCCAAAGACACCAAGCTTTACTTTGGTAAGTAAAAGCGGTAAATATGCCATGGGTATAGGCGGTTATGTGAAAGGTACTGTATCAATGGATTTTAACGGCGCAATCAACAACGCTGCTTATTTCACGACGTCGGCAATTCCGGTAAATCCGTTGCCAGGAAACGATAAGCTCTTGCAGTATAATGTTAATCAAAGTAATCTGTCATTTAACTTTGTTTCGCTTGCTGACAAGAAGTCTAAATTCGGAGCTTATATCAATATGAATTTCAGCGGAAATAATTACACGCCATATATAGAAGATGCCTATATCACATACGGTGGCTTACTTATGGGTAGAACAACAAGTATTTTTACTGACGCAGCTGCAATACCTCCAACCATCGATAGTGAAGGCCCTAATGGATTGACTTACAAAACAAATACAGTTATCAATTATAGGAGTTACTGGGGAGAAAGGAAACGCTTCAGCACAGGAGTAGGATTGGAAATGCCATCAACGGATTTTACAGTCTCTGATGAGCAGAGCGTGACAAATCAGTTTATTCCTGATTTTCCGTCATACATCCAATATGCGTGGGGAAAGAATAACAGCAGTCACATCAGGTTGAGCAGTATTATCCGTAATGTGAACTATCGTAATAATGTTCAAGATAAAAACAACATTATCTCTACTTATGCCTGCCAACTCAGTGGTTTACTTAATGTTAAAGACAAGTTGATATTCTATTATCAATTAGCTTATGGTACTGGCATCACGACATATATTCAAGACGTAAGCGGGTTAAAGTTGGATTTTATGCCGAGATATGTTAATGATCACAATGACAAGGATGCCGGTAAGTTAGAACACGTTAAATCTATGGCTTATTATGCTGGCTTGCAATATAATTTCAATCCGAGAACATTCATGTCGTGTACTTTCAGTCAGGTTGATATTGATGTTCCTGATAATTATGAAGATACTAATTTGTATAAAGAAGGTTATTATTTGGCAACCAATTTCTTCTGGTATGCGATGCCTAATGTTCAGGTCGGAGCGGAATATCTCTATGGTAGGCGTGTCGACCAAAATGATGAGTGGGGACAGGCAAACAGACTACAAGTAATGCTGCAATATAATTTTTAATGATTTTTTCATGTTGGGGCTGTTCGTTACGAGCAGCCTTTTTTTGTATGTTTGCAAAAAAAAGATGAAATTAATAATCGATTGCGGATCAACAAAGGCAGATTGGGTAATAATAGACGGAGTTAATATCTTAAAAAGATTTAAGACAGAAGGATTTAATCCCAATTATACTGATAAGGACACCATTACTAAGATAATTTTAAACGAATCGTCATATAAAGAATATGTATCATCGATAAGCAAGATTTATTTCTATGGCTCCGGTTGTGGAAATATTGATAACCGTATCAAGGTTAAAGAGATTTTAGAATCGCTATTCGTAGGTTCAGAAGCGGAAGTGACGCACGATATGATGGCGGCTTGTAGGTCGGTCTTAGGTAACGAGAGCGGAGTTGTATGTATATTAGGTACTGGTTCAAACTCGTGTTATTATGATGGAGAAACAATTACAGAACAATCAGTTTCGTTAGGTTATATTTTAGGTGATGAAGGCAGCGGTTCATATATTGGCAAGAAACTTCTTCGTGACTATTGTTATAAAATAATGCCTGAAGATTTGTGCTTGAAATTCGAAAATGAATATGATGTGAAACTTGAGACCGTAATTAGAAGTACATATCATAGCGCTCAAGTATCTAAATATTTTGCGTCGTTCGCTAAGTTTGCCTACGATAATATTGAAAATAAATATATTTATGATTTATGTTCGAGATGTTTTGACGAGTTTATCGACAATTTTGTTACGAGATACGAGAGTGTAAAAAAACGTGATGTCGGTTTTGTTGGATCAATAGCATTTTATTTTCAAAATATTATAAAGGAACGACTTGAGAGAAGAGGATTTGTATTAGGCAAGATTGTTAAAGAGCCTATAGACGGGCTTATTGAATTTCATTGTTGTTGAAGCACAACAAAAAAAGGAAACCAACTTTCATTGATTTCCTTTCGTGAACTGGGCGGGAGTCGAACCCACAACCGCCTGATCCGTAGTCAGGGACTCTATCCAATTGAGCTACCAGTCCAACTGATTTCGAGTGCAAAGATACGTCTTTTTTTTGTTCTGTCAACAAAAAAGTAAACTTTTTTTTAAATATTTTTAAATGATTGATTGTTAGAACAAAATGTTTTTTTGATGAGTATATGATCTTGTTTTTATCCTTGTATTTAAAGAGATTTGACGATAATATCTAACAAAAAAAGCAACCGAATATCACGATTGCTTATTTTATTATCAATTATTAGTTGTCAATTGTTAGTTGGAATTACCATTCAACGCTATCTCTATGTAATGGCATTGTCATGCAACGTGCGCCTCCGCCGCCACGTGATAGTTCGTTACCTTTGAAAGCTACGACGCAATTTTTATAATCATCGACGCTGACTTTGCCTGAAGCTACGTCGGCAGCTGTCAATACTTCGAATCCGTGTTTGTTTAAGTTTTCTATTGTGTTGTAATTTCTTTCGTATCCTAAGATTTTACCAGGAGCGAAAGTGAAGAAGTTAGATCCGCTGTGCCATTGTTCGCGCAGCATATTATATTCGTCATCGCCGCCGCAGAAAATAGGTTCCAAGTCCATTCCTAATTTTTTCAAAGCCACGATAAGGTTTTCTTCTTCATAAACTTTAACTTCGCCATTTTCAAGAATCTCATAATGAACGGTCTTGTATTGTGGATTGAGGATTACTGGTTTGAAGACCATACATTTGTCAACATCCAATAATGTGAAGACCATATCTAAGTGTATGAAAGACTCTGGTTCTAACGGTAATTCTTGTGAGATGAGATGTCTGTGACCGCCTTTTGTTTTAAGATGTTCAACCATTGCCTTAATACCTTCAACGCTGGTTCTTGCTCCACAGCCGCTTAATATAATGTCGTGACGTGCTATCAGGACATCGCCGCCCTCGACTCTTCCAATATGGTTCGGTGCGTATTCATCGACGGGACTTATTGTTTTCACATCAAAAATAGGAGAGTGAGTGTATATCGCGTTTAACAATATACTTTCTCTGTCACGAACTGTGGTTGCCATCTTACTTATCATGATATTGTCGTACATTGTGAACGAGGCGTCTCTCATGAAAAAGAAGTTCGGCGCAGGCGGCATTATATATCTTTCCTTGAAGTTGTCATTTTCGAGACCTTCAATGAATGCTTTCGCTAAATCGGTGTTTGATAATTTGTTTAACTCGTCGATCAAAAAATCAAGTTTTTCTCTTTTGCATATCTTTTCTACGAGTTCGCTTTTAAGTGTTTGGTTTTTGAGAATATCTTCGAGAAGCTCTTTTACAGTAAGTACATTAGTTACCTTTCTCAAAGTACCTTGGAAATCTCTATAATCGTTATAAGCTTCGCGTTGGTTTAACATGTCGCTGAACAGAAACTTATGTGCATTCTCTGGAGTCATGTGCTCTATTTCATGTCCTGGAGCATGTAACAGAACATAATTCAACTTACCAATTTCTGATTCAACACAAGGTTTAATACGTCGGGAATAATCCATAAAAAAACATTTCGTGAAACAATTGAAAGGGCGGATTACGCCCTTTCGTTAACGGTTACAAATTTACGTTTTTTTATCGAATTAATGTCAAATTAGGTCAAAAAAAAATTACTCGTCGTATAACTCTATGAATTCGTAACCGTTACCCATAATATCTAAGAATTTTATCAGATCGTCCTTGCTGATGACGCAGGTGGCTGTATTGTCGTTGGGATGGAAACTCAGACGTTCCGCCTCAAGAAGATTCTTGTCGATATAAAGGTAAACGTGATGTTCTTCATCGTTGATGATTCCGAAAGGGGATACGCTACCAGGTTTCAAACCGAGATATTTATCCATTCTTGCTTCTGATGCGAAACTCAACTTGCCTTGTTTTAGACGATGTTCCAAGTCGTGAATCGCGAGTTGCTTCATGCAATCGAAGATGACAAGATAGTGTCTGTTTCCTTTATGATTCCTGAAAAAAAGATTCTTACAATGTGTAGAATCAAACTCCTTCCAATAATTCAAGGCTTCTTCTATTGTTGGAATTGGAGGGTGAAAATGAATGTCGAAAGGTATTTCTAATTCATTGAGTTTGTCTATTACTTTCTGCTGGCGTTCGGTGAGGTTCATTTTAGTTTAGTGTTTAAGTTGGTTTAAAGTTTAAGGGGATTTCTATAAATTGCTTTGCAGGTGATTTATGAATTTTTCTTTGAGAAGATTTTTGTTTTTCTCGAAAGAACATAGCGAGCTATGTGATTGAGAGAAAGATAAAAAGATTCCAAGAAAAAACATAAAGCACGCAAAAGTTTTAATTTTCATTGTTAAAGTTCATTTAAACGGGGAATTTATAGAAGTCCCCTTAAGGTTTAAAGTTTAAGGTAAATTATTCTAAAATCAACCTTAAGCCTTAAACCTTAATCCCTAAGCATAAATACTATTTATTAAAAATATCTTTTATCGTTCCTAAGGAAGCGAGCATATTCGATGCTTCGTAAGGGATATATACTGTTTTGTTGTCTTTTCCGCTGACCATTTGTTCCAATGTCTGGATATATTTTGTTGCCAAGAGATATGATGCAGGGTCAGTCTTGGTGTTTTTTATGGCTTCCGCTATTGTGGCGATTGCTTGAGCTTCTGCGTTGGCTTGCAAAATCTTAGCTTGTGCTTCGCCTTCTGCTTTGAGAAGAACAGCAGCTTTTTCTGCTTCCGCATTATTGATCTGAGATGTCTTCTCACCTTCCGATTTTAGGATCGCTGATGTCTTTTCACCTTCAGCTTTCAAGATCTCGGCTCGTCTGTTACGTTCGGCTTGCATTTGTTTTTCCATCGCCATACGTACAGACTCAGGAGGAGTGATGTCTTGTAATTCGACACGATTAACTTTGACACCCCATTTGTTTGTAGCGTCGTCAAGGACAGCGCGAAGTTTAGCGTTGATGGTGTCGCGTGATGTCAATGTCTCGTCCAATTCGAGTTCGCCGATAACGTTACGAAGTGTAGTTTGAGTCAGCTTTTCAATAGCGTTAGGAAGATTTTCTATTTCATATACCGACTTGACAGGGTCGACGATCTGGAAATATAGAAGCGCGTTGATTTCTGTTGTTACGTTATCTTTGGTAATTACATTTTGTTTGGGGAAATCATAAACCTGTTCTCTGAGGTCGATGCTAGTTGTCATGTATGATCTGCCTCTTTGGTCTCTTACAGTTATTGCTTTAGGGCGGTCGATGATAGGCCAAATGATGTTGAGACCTGCGGGAAGAACGCCATGGAATTTACCGAGACGCTCGATGACTTTTGTTTCCGATTGAGGAACGACTTTCAAGCCGTTCAAGGCAAAGATTACTACGATAAAGGCGATGATGCCAAGAATGATTGCTGTTCCCATATTGTTTATTTTTTTACGGTTAATATAATACTTTCGTTAGATACTATCGTTACTTTTTCACCGACTTCAGCTTCGCCGTCATCTTCCATACGTGCTTTCCAATCGTCGCCGTCAATTTTGACGCGGCCGAATCCGTCGTTTTCAATTTTCTCTGTCACAACGGCTTTACGTCCGATAAGATTGTCCATATTGGTCGTGACATTATTCTTGTTAGTATTCTTGTTCATAAGCTTAAGAACCAAAGGACGGATGAAGATGAATGCGAGGAATGAACCAAGAGCGAAGAATCCAATCTGCCATGCTAAAGATAATTCAAATGCCGAAGCAATAGCTGCCAACAGACAACCGACAGATAGACACGCTATCGCAAATCCGCTTGTCATTATTTCGATGATAAACAGTACCAATGCCGCTATAACCCATATTTGCCAGATTTCCATATTTTTTATTTTTATATTGTTATTTAAACAATGACTCGCTAATTTTTTTATCTCATTTGTTGTGTCTGACATAGTCTCAGACTTTTTTCTTCAGAGATTCTTCTTACTGATTTGACGTCATCGCGTTTTTCAATATCAACCAAATTGATGTTTGAATCTTTTTGGCTCAACTTCTTGATGTTGGCGTCAAAAGTGCTGCAAGCCTTTATAAGTTCGCTACAAGTCTTAGCTTCGTTTACACCTCTTTCGAATAGATTTATCGCTTCTTCGAGGCTGATTTCATTTGACTTGGCAGGTTCGCTTTTGAAATTATAAATCCTTACGCCGTCAATAATGGTGTCGGGATGTTTCGTGACCTTAGCCTGGTTGTTCTTCTTAACAGCTTTTTCTTCAGTCTGTTTGTTCAGATTCTCTTTTCCGTTTTTTACATTGTTCTCGCACGAGAAACATAAAACTCCCAACAATAAACCTAATGTTATAAATACTCTTTTCATGTTAAAACTATTATTTTGCAAAAGTATGATTTTTATTGAAAAAATGATTACATTTGCGTTCTTTTTTTAACAAGAAAAATAAAATAATTAAACATATTTTTAAGATGAGTAAATTAGTAGTTGTTGCCCTCGGTGGAAACGCTTTGTTGAGAAGTAACCAGAAAGGTACATACCAAGAACAGATTGCTAACGTGACAGAAACTTGTCAGGCTTTGACCGACTTCCTCAAAAGAGGTCATCGTTTGATAATTGGTCATGGTAACGGACCTCAAGTCGGTAATGTGATGTTGCAGCACGAAGCTGGTTTGAAGATTTTTGAACTACCTTCAATGCCAATGGATTTCTGTGTCTCTGAAACACAAGGTTCCATAGGTTATCTTATTGAATTAGGATTTAAGAAAGTTTTGGCACAAGAGAATATTGACAGAAATGTTGTCACTTTGGTTACACAAGTTGTTGTTGATAAAGACGACCCTATGTTCAAGAATCCTACAAAACCTGTAGGTCCATATTATACAAAAGAAGAAGCTGATGAGTATTCTGAACAAACAGGTTCAATATTCCACGAAGATCCGAGAGGTCGCGGATGGCGTAAAGTCGTTCCATCTCCACAACCAATAAAAATTAATAATATAGAAATAGTTAAAGCATTAACCGATGCTGGTCACATTGTCGTCACTGTTGGCGGCGGCGGTATTCCTGTCGTTGAAAAAAACGGCGTTATTGAAGGCGTTGAAGCTGTTATCGACAAGGACTTAGCTTCTTCGTTGGCAGCTATTCAAGCAGGTGCCGATGAGTTCTATATCTTGACAGACGTGCCTCAAGCATATATCAACTTCAAGAAAGAAAACCAAGAAGCTCTTGGAAGAATATCAATATCACAAGCGAAACAATATCTCGCTGACGGTCAGTTTACGGAAGGTAGCATGGCTCCTAAGATGCGTGCCGCGATAAAATTCGTTGAGGCGACAGGTAAGGAAGCTGTCATCACCGATGCTACAACATTATCGGACGAAAACGGCGGAACAAGAATATACGCTGAATGATAAAATGATACGTATATAAAAAATGAGGTGCGATAGAATCAAAAACGCACCTCTTTTTTTATGCTCCTATGAAATCGTCGTTCATCTTGGATGGCATAACCTTGAATTGTTGTTCGAAGTTGGAGTTCGGCATGATATTGATGTTTTCTGTTGCGCCGGAAGCGTAATTATCAGCGATATCTTCAAAGCGTGCATATTGCCCCACGAATTTCAATGTCACGTCGCCTAACTTACCGTTACGGTGTTTTGCGATGCTGATAACGGCTTTTCCTTTTGCTGACTCTCCGCCTTCATCTTCGGTAAGTCCGTAATATTCCGGACGATAAATGAATAATACCATATCAGCATCCTGTTCGATAGCTCCCGATTCACGCAAGTCGGAAAGGATAGGTTTCTTAGATCCCGGACGTGTCTCAACGCTACGACTTAACTGTGAAAGTGCTAAGACGGGGACATTCAATTCTTTTGCGAGACTCTTTAAAGAGCGGCTTATCGTACTGATTTCCTGTTCACGGGTTCCACCTTTGTCGCCTTTAGCGGTCATAAGTTGAAGATAATCTATGAAAATCATCTGTATGTCGTGCTGTTGTTTCAGACGACGACATTTAGCTCTCAGGTCGAATATCGACAATTGTGCGGTGTCATCGATAAAAATCTTGGCGTTAACCAAAGGAGATACCATTGTGTTGAGTTGTTGCCATTCATATTCCGCAAGATTACCTGTTCTCAGTTTGTCGGCCGTTAATGATGTCTCTGTAGAAATAAGACGTGTAACTAATTGTACGGACGACATTTCCAAGGAGAAGAAAGCTATCGGTTTGTTGAAGTCGACAGCGGCGTTACGTGCGAGGTTAAGTGCGAAGGCTGTCTTACCCATACTCGGACGTGCCGCTAATATAATAAGGTCTGACTTTTGCCAACCTTGAGTGATGCGGTCTAATTCGGTATATCCTGAAGGAACGCCACGTAACGTAGCTCCGTTATCTCTAGCCTTTTCTATGTCGGCAATAGCCATACTCACAAGGTCGGGCATTTGGTCATGACTGCGTTTCAGGTTATTCTCGCTTATCTGAAACAATCTGTTCTCCGCTTTGTCGAGAAGGTCGAATACGTCGGTTGTATCTTCATAAGCGTCTTTGATGATTTCAGAAGAAACCACAATTAATTGACGCTGTATATATTTTTGTAAAATGATTCGTGCGTGGTATTCGATGTTGGCGGAACTGACGACGCGATTGGTGAGTTGTGATATGTAGTAAGGACCTCCAATGACATCTAATGCACCCATGCTCTTAAGTTGATTTGTGACGGTGAGAATGTCTATCGGTTCCGATTTGCCAAATAATTCCTTGATTGCGGAGAAAATGGTCTGATGTGCATCTTTGTAAAACACTTCAGGCGTCAGCAAATCAATCACGGCATTGACTGCGTTTTTTTCGAGCATCAATGCACCGAGTACAACCTCTTCCAAGTCGACGGCTTGAGGAGGGATGCGCCCTTGGTTCGCCAACAACTCAGATGGCGTGTTAACTGTTCTTGTTCTTCCGAACCCAGCTTTCCTGTAATTTGTATTGTCGTTGTTCATGCTTCAAAATTACAACAAAAATCGACTTGTTGAATGATTGTTGATAACTTTTGTTGCCGTTGTAAGGCACACTAAATCAATATCTAATTTAATAAATGTTTATATGCTTTTTTAAGGCAATAATTTTCTTCTTCCATATCATCGATAACTAAAATACGTTCTAATTCATTGTCGCTCGTGGCGTTAAGTATAATTCTGCTATGTTCAAAAATGGTTTCTTCTGGAAATAATCCTTCGTATATGGTTTTCAGTGAAAAGTCGTATTTTGTCTTCGAAGTGAAGAAATCAGATTCTTTCAAGACATCTCTTAGATTAATGATTTTATATGTTACATCTTTAGAGTCCATGATATTATATCTTTGGAGCATGAAATTGATGTTTTGTGCAGAGAAATAAATCACTTTTTCAAATCTCTTCAGTTCTTCAGTCAGGATTTTCAAGCCGTCTTCCATTTTGGAATAGTCGTCGAGGCAGTTCCAATTAACGACTTCTGAATTTTCATTAGACAAAATAGAAAAGGCGAGTATGATCTCCTGGTAAGGTCTGTGCCCGTCTAAGACTGGTACGGCAGGTCTGTAGAACAGTATGTTAAGAAATGCTATAGATCTAACTTTCTTTTCTAAGGTGCTATATAAGGTTTTGTAGTTGATATAAAATGTGTCTTGTTCTAAAGCATCTAACTGATTCATTTCCAATGATAGCGGATCTATATTTTTTTTAAATTCCTTATTTGTTTGAATGCCGCTGTTATATAAGGAAAACAATTCTTTGTCGCTGTATGCGTTTGTGTGTAAATATATGTCCTTAGGTATTTTTTTCCAGCAATGACCTTTAAATTCGCAGGTGTATGGAATGAAGCATTGAGTTCCAATGTTTATCTTAGGTGCATTAGGTAGGTTTACGACATCTTTGAGCCCGTTGACTTTCTTGTCGATAGAATCTAATTGTTGCTCTGCGTACTCTTTAACAGATTGGAACTTGAACAATTGTTTAACATCGACATCTCCATTTCTGACATATTCATTATCAATGTACATCAACTGCATGTCGCTAAGCTGTACTTTACAACCTTTCAGCACATAATATTGAAGAGCAGCATCCTGATAGTAAGTCTCGCTTAATGAGATAGAACTTTTGACTTCTATGGCGCGCCATTTATCACCGTCTCTGACTAAGATGTCTAACATGATGAGAGTGTCGTTATATATGAATATGGCCTCATACATAACGTTGATGTTCGGGTCGTTAAGGTTCTGCATTGTCTTCTCGAACATTTTTCCGAATTGTGAAGGAGATGCGGGTGTCATATTGACTCCTCCCGGAAAATAAGTCCTCGCTAAAATTCCGACATCGGTACCTCTTTTGAATTTTGCTCTTTTTTCCATACTTAACCTGTCGCGTAAATATGGGTGTTTCTTGTACATATAAAGAGCTTTAGGACATTGCTCGCCTTTAATGTATGTGGACTTAGAGAGTATATGCATCTTAATTATTTTTAACAGATTGTATTATATTTCTTTTTGCCATGAAAGTCATTGCTACGCTTCGTGCAATCATAAAGCAAAGGAAGGCGATCCAAAGTCCATGGTTTTCAAGTCGAGGAGTGAGAATGTGCCATGCCGGGAAAAATACCAATATCGTAGAAATGATCATCGTATTACGTATAGCTTTGGATGCTGTCGCGCCTATATAAACTCCATCCCATATAAAAGCTGCGAAAGTGATAATAGGAATCAGAATCATGTAGATGTAGTAAGGTTCTACCTCAGAAAGAATGTTCGGGTTATCTGATATTATTCTTACGAACGTTGATGGGAATAAGGCGTAAAGTATTGTGAAAGGTATACTTATAGAGAATCCCCATAACAAAAGAAGTTTTATTGACTTGATAAGATTTTCTTTGTCGTTGGAACCTACGAATTTTCCTACAAGAGCTTCTCCTGCGTAAGCGAATCCGTCGGTGAAATAAGAGAAGATATAGAACGACTGCATAATGATCATGTTGATAGCTAAAATGTTGTCGCCTAATTTAGCCGACTGGTTGGTGAAGAAAGCGATACTTATGATGAGGAGGAAACTGCGGATCATAAGATCAGTGTTGACTTTAAAGAAACGTTTGATCTTTCCAAAGTCAAACAATAACTCTTTATTTATTTTAACAAAATAAGATTTGTAATTCTTTATCAATAGAAAGATGGCAAGTGTTAGTCCGCTATATTGAGCTATTACTGTTCCGAATGCTACACCTGTTACATTTTGTTTTAATACCAAAACAAATATGATACTGAAAATGATATTAAATACATTAATTAATATGGCTATGAACATCGGGATTTTTGTATTTTGCATTCCGACGAACCATCCGTTGAGACAGTAGAGCATTATATTAGCCGGTGCAGCCCATATTCTTATGTAGAAATATTTTATCGCTAAAGATTTCACTTCGTCGCTTCCTTCAAGGAGGAATGCGCTTAGTCTGGCTATTGGCACTTGCATCGCAAGTATTAATATAATAATAGGTATGCCTATGCATAAAGACCTATAAAGAGAATATATTATTTCATTATTGTCGTTACTTCCTAATGCCTGAGCGGTGAAACCTGTAGTTCCGGCTCTGAGGAAACTGAAGAATGAGTAAAGCACACTGAAGATGGTTCCGCCTAAGGCTATGGCGCCGATATATGCCGGAGAACCTAAATGTCCCATCAGAATCATGTCAACTAAACCGAGTAAAGGAATGGTTATATTACTGATAATGTTTGGGATCGCTAATTTCAATATCTCACGATTCATAAAAAATAACTTTTTGCAAAGTTAATAAAACTGTTGTGAAAAGTCCACATCCGTGGTGTGGAAAATTGTAGAAAAATTCTACAGTTCCACACTTGTGTATGTGAAAATTATATTGTATATTTGCAGAGTTTAACTGATAATCAGTGTGCTTGGAAACTATCGGCATTTTGGCATGCGATTGGACGTAATAATATTGAGACGAAACACTAACTTAATTAAAATTACAATATGAAAAGAACATTAACAATTTTGTCAGTAGCATTGGTAGCTTTAACTTTAAGCTCATGCGTAGAAAAATCAAAGAAGTATCAACAACTTATGGCAGAGAAAGATGCTGTCGTTCTTGAAAATCAAAACATTGAAAGAGAGTATAACGCAGCACTTGGCATTATCAGCGATGTGGAGAACAACCTTAGCGCAATCCGCGATGCAGAAGGCATGATGATGCTTAAAAATGAAAACAACACACAAAGAGATCAACTCAACTCAGAATTGATTCAAATTAAAGAACAAATGGCAGTTAATCGCGCAAAATTGGATTCATTGTCAAATGTTTTAGATAAATCAAATAAAGACAGATCATATCTCCGTAACACAATCAAGAAGTTACAGGCTCAGATAGAAGAAAAAGAAGCAACAATTGCTCAAATGCAAGAACAATTAGCTCAGAAAGATCAAGAAATCGCTGGCTTGAATACACAAGTAAACAACCTTAACGAAGACCTCAGCAAAGTTAACGCTAAGAACGACGAACAAAGCCGTCTGATCGCAGAACAAATTCTTGAAATGAACAAGGTATATTATTTCGGCGCTTCAAAGAAAGAATTGAAAGAAAAAGGCATCTTAACATCTAAATATATCTTAAGAAGCGAAGTTCCAGCTGAAGCATTCACTCAGGTCGATAAACGTGAAGTTAATGAAATCGCTTTCGAAGGTAAAAAAGTTAAAGTGTTGTCAGCTCATCCAGTTGAATCTTACACAATCGTAAATAATGGTACACAAGTAGTTCTACAAATTACTAACCCAGAGCTGTTCTGGAGTGTAACCAAATATTTGGTGGCAATTACCAAATAATTTTTCTGCTCGTTTTCAATATTATGAAAGTTCGGTGTCGCCAGACATCGGACTTTCTTTTTTTTGTACTAAGTGTATTTTCTTATCCGAAATATTACTAAATTTGCGCATGAGCATTTAGTGACCCGGTTTTATGAAAAAGCATATTTTGATATTAGAAGATGATGTGACCTATGGTACAATGTTGAAGACATGGTTTGAAAAGAAATCGTGGAAAGCATCGTGGGTATCAAAGGTGGAACTTGCTAAATTGGAGTTTAATACAAATAAATTCGATCTGATACTTAGTGATTTGAGACTTCCCGATGGCGATGGTATAATATTCCTGACGTGGTTGAGAGAGAATAAGATTATGACTCCTTTTATTATCATGACCAATTACTCTGATGTGCAAACCGCCGTTCTCGCCATGAAATTGGGAGCCTTCGACTATCTCCAGAAACCTATCAATCCGACAATATTACAACAAAAAATAGATTCTGCATTGAATCAGCCCGAAGTAAATGATGAACCACAAACTGCGGCTAAACCTAAAATAAAGGATAATGATACGGAAAAAACTGTAGTAAGAGGTAAAAGCACTGTGATGCAGCGACTTTACTCCCATCTGAATTTAGTGGCTCCAACAAAAATGTCGGTGCTTATATTAGGAGAAAGCGGTACGGGAAAAGAGTATATCGCAAGAATGATACATGAAAACAGTAATAGAAAATCATCACCTTTCATCGCTGTAGATTGTGGCAGCCTTTCAATGGAACTCGCTCCTTCAGAACTGTTCGGCCATAAAAAAGGTTCATTCACCTCTGCGGTAGCTGACAAAGTGGGCGTTTTCGTCGCCGCAAATGGTGGAACTGTTTTCCTCGATGAAATAGGGAACCTATCATACGAAGTCCAAAAACAACTTCTAAGAGCATTGCAGGAACAGGTCGTACGTCCAGTCGGTTCTTCTTCTGATATAAAAGTGGATGTCAGAATAATTGCAGCAACAAACGAAAATCTCGAAAAGGCAATTGAAGATGGACGCTTCCGTCAGGATCTGTATCATAGAATAAATGAGTTTACAGTAAATGTTCCTCCGTTGAGAGAAAGATTAGAAGATATAGAGGAATTCTGCTATCATTTTATAAAGCAAGCAAATGCGGAACTGGATAAGAACGTAGACATGATCTCTCAGGAAGCGTTGTCGGTACTGAAACAACAGAATTGGTATGGTAACCTCAGAGAATTACGTAATGTTATCAGACGCTCAGTCTTGTTTAGTTACGATAATATCTTGAGAAAAGAGAATCTACCTGATTTCCATAAAGAACAAAAAAATAATAAACAGTCAGACGTTATCATTGATAATACTATCTCATATCAAAAATTATCGCTGAAAAGTGATGAGAAAGAGCAAATCATTGCAGCCCTGAACCAATCTGGAGGTAATAAAACTTTAGCCGCTAAATTGTTGAAAATTGACAGAAAAACATTGTATAATAAAATGCATCTTTACAATATCGAATTATAATTGTTAACATTATTTTCCCATGAAAAGAAAACGTCAATACGAAAGTAGGGTAAAGACAAATGCGGTCATAATCTATTTCCTTGCTTCCTTACTTTGCGTGGGAATGATATATTATATTTCAAACCTTAAAGATTCTATTGATTTTCAGAAAAAAAATATAGAGAAAAATGAAACTCTATTGGAATTGACAAATGAACTTATTGATGATGTCAATAACGCCTATTCTTATTCTAATATCTACACTTTCTCAGCTGATGAAAGTCACTTAAATAATTTTAATATTTCCTTAGATAAAATTGATGCAATAAGCGATTCAATAATATATCTGTGCAATGACGATTTTAATAAAGAATTATTAATAGATGTTAAGAATCTTCTGATTAAGAAAGAGGAAATCTTAAAAGATATTAATAGACAGCTTAATTCATTTAATCCTTTTAAGGAAATTTATTCTATCGTTGAAAATTACAAACCTAAAAACAAAAATGCTACTGTAAATAGAACCATAAATGATACTATTATTTACAAGTCGGAAAAAAAAGGTTTCTTTGAGAGATTAGGCGAGGTGTTTTCTCCAAGCAGTCTGTCGGATAGCATTGTGCTCGTGTCTGTAACTACGATAGATACCATTACCGAAGATAACGATGAAACACAAGAATTGTTGAATGACTTTCAGTTTTATACGGAAAAAGGAAGAAAAGATTACTTAAAACAAATTAATATAATAGAAACAAAATACAACAATATTATTCTTGCTGACAGACAGCTTTCAAAGGAGATCTCAGATTTATTGATAACACTGCATAAACATACATTAGATTCTGTAATTGCAGAAGTCAAAAAAAGCGAATACTTAATAAATAAAAACATTAATCTTTCTATCTTAGTTTCAATAGTTGCTTTAGTGGTAATCCTGAGTTTCATTTTCTTAATTTTTTATGATATAAAAAAAGTAGTGGCGGCACGAAAAGCGACAGAAGAAGCAAAACAAAGAACAGAAGAGATAATGGAAAGTCGACATAAATTGTTGTTGTCGGTGTCGCATGACGTAAAAGCACCCTTGTCTTCAATACTTGGTTATCTGGAACTTATGCAGATGGATGGTAATAATGAAATGAATTATACAAAAATATCATCCATGAAAAGTTCGGCTGAACACATCCTTTCGCTACTTACAAATCTTCTTAACTTCTCACGTTTAGATCAAGGTAAGGAATCTGTGATAATGTCGGATTTTAATGTTAAGAAATTGTGTGATGAACTTAATCTTATGTTCGAGCCATTGGCAAACGCCAAACATCTTGATTTTGAATATAATGAAAATTTGAAGACTGATATTTTTGTTAAATCCGATGCTCTTAAGATAAAACAGATAATCAGTAACTTGTTGTCTAATGCCATTAAATATACGATGAAAGGTAAAGTGACCTTTAATGTTGACAGGAAAGATAATGAGCTTATTTTCGAAATTATCGATGATGGTATCGGAATTCCTCAAGAAAAGTTAAAAGAAATTTACAAACCATTCAGCAGAATAGATAACAAGGAAAGCCTTATTGAGGGAAATGGCTTCGGTCTTTTTGTGGTTAAAGGCTTGATTGATTTGCTACATGGTAATATTGAGGTTAAGTCTGAATTGGGGAGAGGTTCGAGTTTTACGGTAAAAATCCCGGTAGAATTTGTTGATGTTGTTGATGATCCGAATGATGTGTCGTCTGAAGATGCTGATATATTGGCCATGAACAGAAATATTTTAGTTGTTGATGACGACAATACGCTTCTTTCCGTCATTGAATCGATGATAAATAAGATAGGAGGGAAGAGTGTAATATGTCATTCTTTGTTAGAGTTTGAGGAACAATTAAAAAATATTAATAAATATGACGTTGTTCTGACCGATCGTGAGATGGGAGCTTTTAGCGGGTTAGAAGTCTTAAAAAGAATTAAGGATATAGATTCGTCAAAGTGTGTCATACTTATGACAGCTCGTTACGAATATAATAAGAAAGTCGCATCTGATAAGGGTTTCGATGATTATCTTAGAAAGCCGTTTTCGATAAAAGAATTAGCAGATGTTCTTAAGGCAAATATTAATATAAATTCAGAATCGGAGATTATATCTAAATATAATGAAGATTTCCCGGAATTATGTAGTATGTTCGGTAATGATAATGAAGCGATAGAAGATATTTTAAATATTTTCGTAACAACGACTTCTGAAAATATTTTAAGGTTCAATGAGATTATTGAAGAAGGTGATTTCGAAGATGCCGTTAACCTTTGTCATAAGATGTGTCCTATGTTTGTTCAGTTAGAACGAAGAGAATCATCAGAGTTTTTACGTAAGATGGATAAGTTGAGAGGAAATACTGAAGAATCATTTCCTGAATGGAAGGAAGAATCCTTAAACTTTATTAATAAAGCTGATGATTTTATTACTTACCTTTATGAGAAATACGGTATTGAAGGGAGTTCTATAAATTCCAGTTCTAATTAGACGTAAAACTTTTACAAGGCAATATATAGAAATCTTCTTGAAGAATCTTTATAAACAAAAAAACACTTCATTTCTGAAGTGTTTTCTGTGGGGGAGGGTGGACTCGAACCACCGAACTCATCCGAGGACAGATTTACAGTCTGTTGCAATTGCCACTATGCGACTCCCCCAACATCTATAAGAACCTTGCCTTAAAAAGACGCTGCAAAGATACAATTTATTTCTTTACGTACAACATAAAATTAAACTTTTTTTAAATATTTCTTATTGTATGATTGTCAATAGATAATACTTGCAGATACTACGGATAATGCCTCAAAAAAGCCTACAGCTTTACCGTATGGCTGTATATTTGTGCTCACATTATACGGCGTTCCCATCATAGGATTGCTTCCGAAACTAAAAAGTACGTCATTATAATATGTCGCAAATTCAGGTGTGGTGCTGTATAAATATACTGTTATTTCATCACCTTCCTCTATTTCAGGAAAACCGTATGAATAACTGACACCGTCTTGATAGTAGGTAATGTTTTCAACGGTGTGAATGCTTTGTTCGCCGATCATGCTTACCATTTCAGGACCGTTAAAATACAATCCAGACAATCCCGCTAAGGAAAGACTTTTACATCTGAGATACGATTCGGCGTAAAATGCAGTGTCGTTTACAACTATATTAATGAGATAATTACTCTCGGGATCATCGACAGATAAGAAAAACGGGTACAGATTTACCGCTGTGTCTATAACACCAGGAAAGAAACTATTGGAAACTTTTTTTATCACCATGGAGTCTATCTGCGGAGTGTTTTCTCTCATCCTCGATTCAGAGAAAAATGTGTGTTCTCCTTCATCATCAATATATGTGACGTTAAGATGATATGTCTTCCCGATTTTACCTGCTACAGAATCAATAGTTTGATAATGACCTTTTATATCTGTCTCTTCAAAATGAATTGTATCAGTATCATCATAAACAATAACTTCAGCTCCCGAAATCATTTCAATTTCTTCATCAGAGTAGAAGTCCATGGTTCTACTGATAACGATCTCATGTTTCTTGTATTCATTAGTGATATATCCGTTTATACCTACAAGACGGTCGCCTTCTGGCACGTCGATCTTGAAATTCTCATCAATACATGATGACAAGATTGTTGAAATTATGAATGTCACTATTAATAATGTATAATATTTTTTCATGGCGTCAGAATTTGAAATTATAAGTTGCAGATGGAATGAAAGAGAACAATGCTATTTTCATTGTTGAGATATGGTTTCCTTCAGAAAGGAACAATACCGCCCATGTGTTTTTACGACCGTAAGCGTTATATACTGAGAAGTTCCATTCGCCTCTCCAGTTCTTATGTTTCTCTTTGCATTTGATGGTGGCGGACAAGTCGAGGCGGTGATAGTCGGGATAGCGGCTGTTGTTTCTCCCGTTATAAACTGCGTATGTCACTCCGTCGACAGTGTATTTTCCACAAGGGTAAGTGACTGGTTGTCCGGTATTATAAATCCAAGACGCAGAAACGTCGAAGCGTTTGTTAAAGGCGTAATTGAGCACGATGCTTATATTGTGAGGTTTATCGTAAGGTGAGACATATTCTCTGTCATAATTGATTCCAGGCACTTTTCTCATTGATTTGCTGTAGGTATATGAAATCCAGCCGGAGAAGTCGCCGAAGTTTTTCCTTAAAAGTAATTCTGCTCCGTAGGCGTAACCTTTGCCTGCTCTCACTTCACCGTCGATATATAAGTTTCCAATGAGAGTGGCGTTGTCGGCGAAGTCTATAACGTTGTGAATGTTCTTGTAGAACAGTTCTACGGAGGTCTCTATCTCGTCGTTGAGAAAGTTCCTGAAATAACCTATAGAGAACTGATCGCATTTCTGAGGTTTTATGTTAGGACTTGTTGGAAACCACATATCGAAAGGAATACCTGCTGTGGCATTTGTAGCGAGTTGTGCATATTGTACCGTCCTTCCGTAAGATGCCTTGATAGATGAAAACTCATTGATTTGATACATGGCGGCAAGTCGTGGCTCGAGGTTTATCTCGGTGTTGAAAATCTTACCTGAAGCATAATCTATCTGATCATAAAAAACATAGTTGTCGTCGAAGAGGAATAATGTTTCTTTTCCTAAATTTTGAAACATAGAAAGTCTTAAACCGTATCTTACAGAAAATAAAGGTCCTAATTTGTGGTCGTTACTGAAATAGAGTGAATATTCCAAGGCTTTTCTTACGACTTCATTGGATGGGTCGACGTCCATGAAAGCAGCGATTGATCCGGTCTTATCTTCTAATCTGCCTTGTCCGTATTGATGGAAAGTTGCTGAAGCTCCAAAACGTGAGGTGATATTTTCGTTGATGTTGAGAGTGAAATCGTATTTTGCGGCAATGTCTTCAATGCCAGCTATGATATTGAATTTGTACGGATCCATCCGAACGCCGATGTCGTATCTGTAATGGCTATAAAATAAAGAAAGATTTGAAGTTAGTCTGTCGCTAAAAATATGATTCCATCGAGCGGTCACGTTCTTGTTTCCATATTTCATCGTCATTAAGGAATCAACGCCAAGAATATCATCTCCGATATATGTTGATATGAAGATTCTGTTTTTATCATTTATCGTATGCATGACCTTTGCGTTGAAATCGTAGAAAAACAAAGAGTTGCCTCTAAGGTTCTTTATCAGGTTGCATGCCAATACACCTCCGTACGTAATACGTCCGCCAACTAAGACCGCACTTCTACCTTTATTAAAAGGCATACTTAAAGTCAGGCGGCTCGTTAACACACCGATACCACCTTGCATATTGAATTTATATGGTATCTCGTCTAAGGTTCTGACATCTAATACAGAAGAAAGTCGGCTGTCGTATATTGCAGGAATGTCACCTTTGTATAAGGTCGCGTCTTTGATAACATCGTTGTTGAAGACGGAGAAGAATCCCAAGAAATGAGAGGCGTTATATACAGGTACGTCATCCAACAGAATCAGATTCTGATCGGGGTTTCCGCCACGAACACTGAATCCTGACGAACCCTCAGAAGCGGCATGAACTCCAGGTAGAAGCTGTATCGACTTTATCACATCGACTTCACCCATCAAGGCCGGTATCTTCTTAATCCTGACCATATCAATGGTCTGAACACTCATCTTTAATTCCGTTACATTGGCGTCTTTCTTAGTACTCGAGATTATGACAGCGTCGAGCATCTTGTTGTCGGTCTTTAACCTGACATCTAAATCGTTTAAATTCTTCGTCAGTTCAACAACCTTTGTCTCAGATATATATCCAACAAATGAGAATGTGATAGAGTAAGAGCCTTGTGGTAAAGACAATTCGTAATAGCCGTTCTCATCTGTTGATGTACCTGTTTTTAGCGATTCTACGAAGACTGTTACGCCGGAAAGGAACTCGTCATTGTTGTCACATCTAACAACGCCATTAATGCTTAATTTCTCTTGTGCAAGAATGAAACCATTTAAAAATAATAAAGATATGAATAATACTATTTTTGTCTTCATATTATTATATTTCTTAAAATTTCCTTGATACTTTCGTTGCTTCCTAATATTTCCTGAATACGTTTAGTTCTATTATATATTGTGTTGTATGTCTTGCCTGTTACGGCAGAAATATGTTTCTCGTCCATTCCAAGAATGTAGAGGCAGAAATACAGATTGTCACTATACTTCAATCCGTTATGTTCGGTGATGATTTTGTTAAACGCATTGTCATACTTATCGTTGAAAAGATCGATCAGTGTTTTCTGTTCTTTTTCACTCAGAATCAGGTCTGGATATGATGTGTTGGTCTTGATTGAAATGTTGCGGCTTATTTCTACAAGATGTTGGCATAAAGAATTAGTCTCAATCAGTTCTTTCAGTTTCATGTCGAAAGGTGCGTGAGTGAGATATTTCTTGTTTTTTATGTAATAGAGTTCGTTTTCAAGGTTGCTGATTTTTTGTTTGAAATGTTTGTTTTCCGACGATTTTTCATCTATTTTTTCCTGCAAGATATTGATATAGTAATCTTTCTTGTTTAACTCGTTGTTATGGATGATTTTCTTGTGGTGTAACAGGTAAAGACTGACAATGAAAATAACGAATGTGATAAGTAGCAATACTCCGAGATATTTCAATATTGTTTTGAAAGTCTTCTCATTATTTATTTCTATCTTATATTGTTCATATAGAGATGATAGATCGGTCTTTATTGTCGATAGCATCAGTTCTTTGTTTGTTTCTTCAAGAAGTATCGGGCCATATTTTGCGATAAGTTCATTGTTAGAAGTTTTAAGACTTATTTCTACAATATGATTTGCGGCATCGATGGTTGAATATCTGTTGTCGGGAAAATATTGCTCGTAATAATAGATGGCGGAGTCTAACATTCCTTTTGAGTAATACATATCGCCGAGAACTCCAGCTGCTTCCATTTTAAGATTAGGCGATTCCAAGGTTTTGTATTGTCGCAACATCGTCTGAAACGGTTCATCATGATAACCAATGTTATACATCAACGACGCATTAATTCTTTCTGTTATGTATTTTAAAGGAGAGTCCTTGTCGTGTTGCATTATCAGAGAATCGGCTATAATCAGATGACGGAACGTTTTGTCGTAGTTGTAGCTGTGAGCAAACATTATTGCCATAATGATGTTGTTTCGGATCACTGCGTTAATATTATCTTCCTGCAAGAAAAACGTGTTGGCGTTCTCTAAACATTCGATGGCGGCTTCGTAAGCGTCGAGCCAGTAAAGTATGTCGCCTAAACGAACAAATATCAGGGCTTTGAAATGTATGATGTCTTTCCTGTTATTGCCAATACCGCCGATTTTCTCTATTGTCTTCAATGCTTCTAAGTAACAGACAAAAGCGTCTTTAAAGTTCTCCTTTTCTTCTTCAGCCGTACCTGCATAATAGTTGGCTCTCGAACTGTGTAACAGCATTTCTTTGTCTGTAGGATATAGTTCGGCAATGCTGTCGAAGAATGTGACGGCTTCATTTAACTCAAAATCATTGATGTTTTCGAGGTTGCATTTGTATCTGGCTTCTGCAAGTAATACGTTATATTCATGAAACTCAGCTTTCTTAAGGATTTTTAAGTCGGTCGAGTCGCTGAAATCGTTTATCATTGATAATGCGCTGTCGGGATTATATGCCATCGCAATGTATATGTCGTTTAAAACATTATGATGGTATGGTGTTTCTTCCTTTGAGAATGTATCGCTTTTTGAGCATGATGATATGATGAAAATGATGACAATGATCGTAAATGCTGCTAATGACGGGCATCCGACGATTCCATATTTAGTATTTGTACATTTCATCTTCATCTTATGCCTCTTAAATCTTTGTACAATTGAACGGCATACAGATCTGTCATATTGGATATGTAGTCTAAGACGACCTGTACACGTGAGTATAGATCATCTTCGTTGTTTTTGAATTGTTCTGGGATAAGTGAGAGTAACTTTTTGTTATATATTTTCTGTGGTTCTAACGCGGCGTTGACAAATTCGTCGACAAGGCTGCCGATAACGTTGAAACCTGTGAGTTCAACCTTTACGACGGTAGGATGTTTGTAGATGTTTTTCAACGAGAACTCACGGCATTTTTCCATCGCGTTTTTTTCGTGGTCGGGGAGATGCGAGACCAAGGCTTTCTCGAAGTTTCCGTTCATGATGTCATCGTAATTGTCGATAAATACTTTAGCTACACATTCAACCAATTTATTGATCACCGTTGCTCTGAGGAAGGCCATTCTTTCATTGTCGTCGGTCACTGTTTCATATATGGATTCTTTTCTTTCAAAGAACCAGGTTTCCTCTTTTTTGAAGAAAGAGGTGAAGAATCTGTCTATCTTCTGTGTCGCCACTATACCTCTTTTATGAGCGTCTTCCATATCCAATATGAGGTAGCAGATGTCGTCGGCGGCTTCCATCATATATGAGAGAGGATGTCGTGCGTAAACGAAATTATTCTCGTCGAGGCAAGGTATTCCGCAACCGTCCATGACTTTCTTGAATGTCTCTTTTTCAGAATAGAATACGTTGTATTTTTTCTTTCCGCCTTTGTTATATGAAAGATAAGGGTATTTTACCAACGTAGCTAATGTGGCGTAAGTCAGCGACATTCCACCTTGACGACGACCGGCGAACTGATGTGTCAGCTGACGGAAGGCGTTGGCGTTACCTTCAAAGGATGCGAGGTCGCTCCATTGATATTCAGGCATCATGTCTTTAAGTTTCTGACCCGGACCGTCGGTGAAGTAACTGCTTATCGTTTCCTCACCTGAATGACCGAAAGGCGGGTTGCCGAGGTCGTGGGCGAGACATGCTGAAGATACAATGATATCAATGTCGTAAATCTCATTAAGGAAATCATTTCCGAATTTGTCGCACAAGGTTTTTGAAACGAGACGTGCGATGGAGCGTCCTACGCTTGCGACTTCCAAGCTATGCGTCAATCTGTTGTGTACCATCTGACTTCCAGGGAGAGGAAAGACCTGTGTTTTGTTTTGAAGCCTGCGGAAAATATTTGAAAAGATAATCCTGTCGTAGTCACGCTGGAAAGCGTTACGAATATCTGTTTTCTTGTATTCCCTGTATTCTCTCTGTGCCGAAAGCAACGATTTCCATTCCATGGTATTTATTTTTGTGTTGTTGTTCTTGCGTAAGGTGTGAGATCTTGTGTGGCGAACTGTCCGCTTTTATATTTGAAGTAGCCTGCGATTCCTATCATAGCGGCGTTGTCGGTGCTGAATTTGAATTTTGGGATGAAGACTTTCCATCCGTAGCGTCTGCCGTTTTCGTGCATGGCGTTCTGTAGTCCGGAGTTGGCAGATACACCTCCGGCGATGGCAACTTGCTTGATGCCAGTTTCCTTAGTGGCTTTGACAAGTTTCTTCATCAGAGTGTCAATGATTTCTTTTTGTATTGATGCGCACAAATCTGCTTTGTTCTTCTCGATGAAATCCGGATCTTCTTTAAGTCTGTCGCGCAGGAAATAAAGGAAACTCGTCTTAAGTCCGCTGAAACTATAATTCAATCCCGGGAGATTGGCTTTACTGAAAGAGAAAGCGTTAGGATTACCCTCTTTGGCGAGACGGTCTATGATAGGTCCTCCGGGATAGGGGAGTCCCATTATTTTCGCTATCTTGTCGAAAGCTTCACCTGCTGCGTCGTCTATTGTTTTCCCGATAATGTCTAAATCGAAATAATCATTGACTTTGATTATCTGGGTGTGGCCTCCTGATACGGCAAGACATAAGAAAGGGAACTGTGGAACTTCGTTGATTTCACCTTCCTCTTGTGCGAATAATGCCATTATATGTCCGTTCGTATGGTTAACTTCAATAAGGGGAATGTCTAAGGAAAGAGCGAAAGCTTTTGAGAAAGAAGTTCCTACCAAAAGAGAACCTAAAAGTCCAGGTCCGCGTGTAAAAGCTATTGCAGATAACTGATTTTTTGCTATATTTGCGTGTTTTAAAGCAGCGTCGACAACGGGTATGATATTCTGTTGATGTGCACGAGAAGCCAACTCTGGAATGACGCCGCCATATTGACGGTGAACTTCTTGGTTAGCAATTATGTTAGATAGTACGGTTGTACCTCTTAGTACCGCTGCTGATGTGTCGTCGCATGACGATTCGATGGCTAATATATACTCGTTCATAATAATAATTAGAAAGGACAAAGATACGAATAAAAATTTTATACATAACTTTTTAATTGCCATTTCGGTGATTTTTGCTCTGTTGACGAGTGTATACGCCGTTTTGTTGGACGTAAACGTGCAGAGTATGTTGGCTCGTTCGGGTGCCGGACTGCTCTCCAAGATGTTCGACACCGAAGTGAAAATCAGGACATTTTATATCAAGCCGGATCTGAGAATACATGCGGAGGACATCCAGATGAACGATAATAGGAATGATACCGTGTTCTTTGTGGGAACGCTCGACGGAAAGTTCTCTCTGCGTGATCTTAAGATACCAACAAGAATAAGAAGTCTCAACGTTGATGATTTTTTCGTGAATATTGTTAAATACGAGAATGAGCGTAACTATAATTTGTCCGAGATTTTTGGTGGCGGCGACAGGCAGAAGAATGATAATTCCGCTAAGTCGATATATGTCGACGACCTTAAACTCACTAATGGTCGTGTGGTGGTTTGGAATCAGAACAAGGCACAGAAGAGATCAGATGGCATGGATTATTATCATATCGACGTGGATGATATTAACTTATCCTTAAGAGAGTTGTCGTACACGGGAGATACGGTGACGGGATATTTTGATCGTCTTACCGCCTCTGAAAAATCGGGGTTCAAGATAGATGAGTTCGTGTCAAATTCTAAGTTTATTGTTTCATCACGTACCTTGGATTTCAAGAACCTTGTCGTGAAATCACAGGCAACATCATTAGATCTGAACCTGAAGTTCCTCTATAACGGATACTCCGACTATAAGAAATTCGTTGATTCCATAACGATAGTGGCTAACATAAGACCATCACAACTTACATTGAGTGACTTGAGTAGTTTCTCTCCTACCTTGAGAAAAATGCCTGATACTTTGCAGATAAATGGTTCCATAGTTGGTAAGGTCAGTGACTTTGAAGCAAGCTATTTTTATTTCTCGTTTAAGGATAGCACCAATTTCGAAGGAAGTATCAAGATGAAAGGTCTCCCTAAATTTCATGAGACACACATGTTTGGAGAAATAGAAAAGATGAATTTCACTTATCAGGACATCTCGGAGTTCGCGATACCGACACAATATGGAAAGATACCGCTTCCAGAGAACCTGGCATCGATAAAACACGCTCTTATTTCCGGCAAATTCTATGGCTTCCATAATAATTTCAGAACGAACTTCAATCTCCATACTAATATCGGAAATATCAATTTCAACGGGGCGATCAACAATGACCTTAATATCGTTCCTTATCCGTATTATTACTCGTCGATTTATGCTAATAACCTTAACCTAAAGGAAATCTTCGATTTAAAGGACGACTTACGGGCGACTTTGTTTTTCGATATGAAAGGAGAGGGTATAAGTAAAGAGGACGCCGAGATTCAAATAGAATGTGATATAGAGAGACTCGAATTCCAAGACAAGAAGTTCGAGAATATCCACGTAGATGGTGATTTTGAAAACCAACGACTGATGGTGTCGTCGGATGTCTATTCTGATATGGTTGATCTTAATCTCGCCGCCATGCTCGATGTGTCTGATAAGATACCGGAATATGATGTTGAGCTGAACCTTGCTAATATCGATCTGTACAACATCGGTCTGGTAAAAAAGAAAATGTCGTTGTCAACGGAGATAGAAGCCCAACTTAAAGGTCTTGATATTGACGGGATGTACGGCGACGTGCGACTCCATAATACGGTATTAAATGAAAACGGAGACAGTTATGTCATGGATTCATTGAATCTTTCGTTGACCAAGAATGAACACGATTCGAAGGATGTTAAGCTGAATTGTGATTTCTTGGATATGGATGTTGTCGGTGTGGTCAATTTTAGAGGAATCGGTAATACGTTTAAAAATTACGTGCTGAATTATTTCCACATTAGCCAGTGGGCTGAAAAAGGTGTCAGGTTAGAAGAACAGCAGCAGGATTTCTATGTTAACCTTAAACTTAAAGATACGGAGACGCTGTCTCGCTTGTTGCTGCCTGAACTTGCTGTAAGTGATAATACAAATTTAACGGCTACATTCACATCCAACACTCGCCAGTTGTTTTCTACAATAGAATCGGATAAGCTGACGTATAACGGTATAGTTTTAAATGATTTGTATATAAGGAACAAGACAACGCAAGATAATCTGTCCGTCAGTGTTGATATAGAAGAACTATTATTTAAGGAGGCGAAAGAAAAGGACCAGACATCCTTTGGAGTTGACAATGTCAGGTTAGATTTCGCTGCTCATAACGACAGTCTGTTGATGGATTTCTCGTGGAATGATAATTCGGAAGAAGACAGTAACAAAGGGAAATTATCAGCGTCTTTCTTTCATGAGGGTTATAAGTCGGGAATACTTCACCTTTCATCGTCTGATGTCATAGTAAATGATACGGTATGGAATGTTTCTCAAGGAAGTAACATCTATATCAAAAACAATAAGGTGTCGTTCAATGATATAGGTCTGTATTCAAACAATCAGTATATTGGCATCTCAGGCTTTTTCCCAAATACCTCAAAAGATACTCTTAATCTGAATTTCCGCAAGTTGAACATATCGAATTTTGATATTCTGCTTGCTTCATCGATAGGTGTCGATGTTGACGGTGTCATCAATGGTAACCTCCAGGTATCTGGCATCAAAGATAAGATCGCTATATTGTCTGATCTTGACATCTTGGATGTCGGCATTAATGAACATGCTGTCGGTGACGCGTATATAGATGCGAGCTGGAATGCTGCGGACACCTCGATGTTTGTCGATACTAAGATTGTTAGAGAAGATACAAACGACACTTTGATGACGCTGGTAGGGAACTATTACACAATGCGTAAGTATAACGATTTGGACTTCGGCCTTTATCTTAACGATATGGACATATCTGTTGTCAACGCTTTTGCCAAAGGCGTTTTGAGCAAGGTTGAAGGAGAGGTGAGCGGTGATTTTAGAATTAACGGTTCTTTGAAGAAACCCGTCTTGACCGGTGAGGCCATATTGAGAAACGGTGCATGTAATATAGATTATCTGAACACATACTACAGAGTTAATCCTGATGGATACAGCAGTTCATTCAAACCGTATATCAAATCTTATGAAAACAGAATAGAACTCTCCGACATCATCCTCGTTGATACGGCTAACAACTATGCCGTCGCAAGCGGTTATATAACCCACGATTATCTTAAAGATTTTGATTTTAACATCGATGCTGTCCTGAATAATTTCATTGCCATGAATATGCCTGAGAAAGATAACGCGTCATTCTACGGGACAGCTGTAGCGAGCGGCGACCTTAAAATTAACGGCCCATTGGACGACATCAAGATGGACATCAACGCTTTGACGATGCCTGGAACTGTGATAGACATAGGACTGACGAGCACTTCTTCCTTGAATGACAGGTTTATCATTTTCGTTAATAATGATATTGCGCAGGATACCGTTGAGATGCTTCTTCCTGAAACCAAAAAAGATAAGAAGTTTACCTTTAACCTTAACGCTGATATAACTTCCGATGCCAGCCTGAATATCGTTTTGCCTTCTGATATGGGCAACATTAATGCGAGTGGATCCGGAAATATTCGCTTGGGGTACGATGCGATGAACAAGCTTTCTCTCTTCGGAGATTATGTCATTGATAAAGGTAGCTTTATCTTTAATTTCCAGAATCTGGTCAGAAGAGAGTTCGACATAAAAAAAGGTGGAACAATATCTTGGACAGGAAAAGCCAATGATGCGGACATTAATGTGGTGGGTAGCTATAGAACTAAATCTTCGATTTCTTCTTTAGGATTGGAAATAGACTCAACTTCTTTGATAAATAATATTAACGTTGATTGTATATTGAGATTGCAGGAAAAACTTAATAACCCGTCCATAACATTCGGACTGTCGCTACCTAACGCTACCGATGATGTGGTGAATACCGTTTTCTCTGTAATAGATACTACAAACCAAGCTGTTATGTCTCAACAAATAATATCGCTCTTGGTGCTTGGCTCGTTCTCTTATTCCAATGCCTCACTCTATAGTATAGGTGCGACAAATTATTACAATCTGTTGACAAGTTCAATAAGTAACTGGCTGTCGCAGATAAGTAAGGATTTTGATATAGGCGTGAGATATACACCGGAAGGAAATCTCACCGCCGAAGAGTATGAGGTGGCTCTGTCGTATCAACCATTCGGCGACCGTCTTATGATAGAGGGTAATTTCGGTATGTACACCGAATCGCAAAACAAACCTAATGGAGCAAGTAACTTTGTCGGTGATTTTGACTTGACATTAAAGGTGACCAATAAGTTAAGCCTTAAAATGTATAACCACTCGAACCTTAACAGTAACTATTATACTTATTCATACGAGGCATATTCACCTTATACGCAAGGCATAGGTTTCTCATATTCTCAAAGTTTTGACAGTATAAAGGATTTGTTCACCAGAAACAAGAAGAATAAGAAATCTAATAAACGTAACAAACATGAGTGATATGATTCGTAATTTTAAATTGTATAACGCTTCTGCCGGTTCGGGCAAAACTTTTACTTTGATAAAGGAATTTTTTATCCTCAGTTTGTCGTCAGATATTCCCTCGTATAAAAATATTCTGGCTGTCACGTTCACTAATAAGGCCGCCAGCGAAATGAAAACCAAAATATTGGATAACCTAAAAGGAATAATCTATGACGATAAGGATTTCGAAGGAATGAAAAACGCTCTCCTCGAAGAACTTAAAATTGAAGAAAAACTGCTGAAACAAAGAGCGACACGATTGTACGAAAATATATTGCATAATTATTCCGACTTAAGAGTGTCTACTATAGACGGATTCGTACAGCAGATTTCAAGAAGCTTCGCCAAAGAACTTAATCTCCCGAATCAATATCGCCTGCTTATCGATGAAGATGATTTGATCGACGAACTTATTCAACATATCAATGATAAAATCAATAAAGATGACGAACTTATAACTCATACTCTTTCACAATATATAAAATATCAGGTCAGTGAAGAGAAATCGAGAAATATAGAGTACTATCTAAGAACTTTTATAAGCGAATTGTTTAAGGAAAACGCTTACAAAAAAGGTGAGGCTTTCGAACAAAAACAAATAGATAACAATCAATATAAAGAGATTGAAACCTATCTCGACAATAAGGTTAACAAACTTAAGTCTTCCATTTATGATAACATGGAGGAAATCACAAGGTTCAATGGAAGACATTCAATAGATGTTAGCGACTACCTCAGTGTCCTGACTTCTATGTTAAAAAAAATTAAGAAAGACATATATACAAAACCGAGCGATATTCTTAATAAGACAATAAAAGGCGTTTTGTATGAAGGTAAGAAATGGCATCTTGCCAAAGCAAAGAACATCGCACTTACTGAAAACGAGACACAAGAGTTGATACATTATTTTACCGATATAGTAGAGAAACAGCGTGACTTGTATTTAGTGAATATCGTCAGGAAAAATCTTTATCTCTACGTATTGAGAGGTGCTTTATATGGTATCATTAATCAGTATATTGAAGATACGGGTAAGGTTCATATTTCAGAATTTAACAAGAGAATATCAGATCTCATCGGCGATTGCAGCGTGCCTTTCATCTACGAAAGAATAGGAGAGAGGTTTAAACATTTCTTTATAGATGAGTTCCAGGATACATCGCTTTTACAATGGTTTAACTTCATGCCGCTGATTAATAACAGTATGTCGGAAGGTAATATGAATCTTCTGGTAGGCGACGCAAAACAGGCGATATACAGGTTCAGAAACGGCGAAGTCGAACAGATCATCAATCTTCCGAAAATATATAAGAACCCGAACAACAGCCTTACAAATGAATGTGAAAGGAATTTCGAAGACAGAATCAGTAAAGAATATCTGAAGGTAAATTATCGTTCTAAGAAAAATATCGTTAAATTCAATAATTCATTCTTCCGTAAAACAAGAGAGTTACTTTCAAATGAACAATATCGTTTTGTCTATGAAGACAAGATGGAGCAGAAATATAAGGGGACCAAGAATAACGATAAACAAGAATATGACGGATATGTGAATGTTGAACTCTTTGATGATAACGCCGACAATTCATATAAGTCTGCCGTAAAAGAATCTGTCTTAAAAAATATTAATGAATTAAGAGAAAAAGGTTATCGTCTTAGCGACATAACTATTTTGGTTCGCACTAACTCTGAAGGATCTGAAATAGCGCAATTTCTGACAAACAACCATATACGCGTCATTTCCTCCGATTCTATACTGCTGAAATCATCCGATAAGGTGCAGCTCATCATCTACGCATTGAAATATCTGATGAACGAAGACAACGCTTTGATAAGACTTTCTCTGTCACATTATCAGAATCTTACCAACAAATCGAATCCTGACTTTGATGTGCAGAAAACATTCGATTATGAAATAGAGGAGGAGAAACTATTGGAACTGAGAGGAAAAGCGTTCAGTCTTTATGATTTATGTTGCAGAATCCTTGAGATATACGACATCAATATTTTGGACGACATCTTCCTTCAATATTTCATGAACATGGTTCAAGACTGGCAAAGTCGTGACGATAATGATATTAAAGCTTTCATAGAATTTTGGGATAAGAAATCTGAAAAATTCTACGTGAAGTCGGCAAGTAAGGAAGACGCTGTGGAAATCATGACGATACATAAGTCAAAAGGTTTGGCGTTCAATATTGTAATGTATCCGTTTGCCAATGTGAAAATTCCAGGTTCGTTTAAAGGAGGTAAGAAATGGCTTACATTCAAGAACGACTTTCCTTTGCTCAGTGATATGCCTTTGATAGAAGATTTTATTTTGCCAATAAATAAAGGTCTTCTTGAAACTGATATGGAATGTCATTATAATGAAGAACTTGAAAAGGCAGCCTTCGACGACCTTAATGTGATTTATGTGGCGATGACGCGTCCGGTTGATATGTTGTATATCTATACTAAGAAAACAGAGAAAGACAACTTCTTTACAGATTATTTCAACGACACCGGTAATCATTATTATGCAGAATACGATGATGATGACAATGTGGCATCAAAAGAAGATTTCTCATTTGAAATGAAAGAAACAGATAACAGCATAGTCTATTCTTTCGGAGAGATAATTGAAAATGAACAGAATGAGAAAAAGGGGGTCAAGGAATTAGTCGCTGATACCAAAGATGATTACAAAACCGCAGATTGGTACGAGACGCTCGACTTTGAATCGGAACCGATAATGTATGGACTTGATAGAAAGAATGATGGTTATATGCCGAGAGAACGAGGAATTATCATACACGAAATATTATCAAATATTAAGACTTTCGATGAGTCGGAATCGGTTCTTGACAAATATATTGATGATGGCATCATTGGCGAAGATGAAGCTAAATATTTATTAAATAAATTTAATGAGATAGCAAACTTAAAGGAAATTAAGGAAGCCTACTCTAAAGACGCCATCGTAAAAAATGAGATGAGTATACTTACCCCCAAAGGGATGTTACGTCCAGATAGATATGTGGAACTCGAGGATAAAGTAGTTGTTATAGATTACAAGACAGGAACTCACCGTGAGGAGTATTGCTCGAAACAAAGGGAATATATGTTCGCATTGCAAGATATGGGAATAAGAAAAAATATTGAAGGTTACCTATTATATATAGGTGAAAAAATAGAGGTAGTACCTGTGTTTATGGATAGATTATTTTAAAAAACGTAAATCATTTTTTTGTAAATTTGCACAAATTTTTTCGAACTTAATTAAATCAATAAATTATAATAGATGGATAGTATTCGTAACGTTGCGATCATTGCTCATGTCGACCATGGCAAGACTACATTGGTAGATCGTATTTTATACCAATCACGATTGTTCAGAGACAATCAGGAGACAAACGATTTGATATTGGATAACAACGATTTGGAACGTGAACGAGGTATTACCATATTGTCTAAAAATGTTTCGGTACGTTATAAAGGTGTAAAGATTAACATCATCGACACTCCCGGTCACTCCGATTTCGGCGGCGAAGTTGAACGTGTCCTCAATATGGCAGACGGTGTGATACTTCTCGTCGATGCCTTTGAAGGACCGATGCCACAGACACGTTTCGTCCTTGAAAAAGCGTTACAACTTGGTCTCAAACCTATCGTCGTAATCAATAAAGTTGATAAACCTAATTGTTATCCTGAAGAGACTCATGAAGCTGTCTTTGATCTCATGTTCAACTTAGGTGCCAACGAAGATCAATTAGATTTCCCTACAGTGTTCGGATCTTCTAAACAAGGTTGGATGTCTGAAGACTATAAGAAACCTACAGCCGACATCTCCTATCTTCTCGATGTTATTTTAGAACATATCCCTGCAGCTAAATTCGAAGAAGGAACACCTCAGATGTTGATTACATCTTTAGATTATAGTTCATACGTCGGTCGTATCGCTGTTGGTCGTTTGAAGCGAGGCATACTTCAAGCTGGCATGAATGTATCTTTAGTGAAACGCGACGGAACGATAAAGAAAAATACAATCAAGGAATTATATACATTTGAAGGTTTAGGTAAGGAGAGAACCAAGAATCCTATCAAAGCCGGCGACATAGTTGCTATTATGGGTCTTGAAGATTTCGAGATCGGAGATACTGTTGCCGATATAGAGAATCCAGAAGCACTGCCGCCTATTCACGTCGATGAGCCAACGATGAGTATGTTGTTCACCATTAACAACTCTCCGTTCTTTGGCAAGGAAGGTAAATATGTGACATCGCGTCACCTCCGTGATCGTCTTTACAAGGAACTTGAGAAGAACCTCGCTCTCCGTGTTGAAGATACAGCTTCACCCGACGCAATGATGGTTTACGGACGCGGTATTCTTCACCTCTCTATCCTTATTGAGACGATGCGACGTGAAGGTTATGAATTCCAGATAGGTCAGCCTAAGGTCATCTTGAAAGAAATCGATGGAAAGAAATGTGAACCTATTGAGATGCTTACCGTTCAGGTTCCGGAACAGTTTGCGGGCCGCGTCATAGAACTCGCTACAGCTAAGAAAGGCGAGATGGTCAATATGCAACCAAAAGGCGACAGAATGAACATCGATTTCGAGATTCCTTCGAGAGGTCTCATCGGTCTGAGAAGTAATATGCTTACCGCAACAGAAGGCGAAGCAGTCATGTCGCAGAGATTTAAAGACTATGAACCATGGAGAGGTGAGATAGCAGGACGTAACACTGGAGCACTCATCGCGATGGAAACCGGTGTGGCTGTACCATACGCTTTGTGGAAGTTGCAAGATAGAGGCTCGTTCTTTGTTATGCCTAATGAAGAAGTCTA
>SUWS01000066.1 GCA_015061365.1 Lentimicrobiaceae bacterium
TATCTTTGCACCAAAATTCATCACCATGATTAAATCAATGACTGGCTACGGAAAAGCCGAACAGATATATTCGACAAAGAGAATCGTTGTTGAAATAAAGACACTGAATTCTAAACAATTAGATTTATCGATAAAACTTCCGCAAGAAATAAGACCTCAGGAATTGGATTATAGAAATATTGTTTCTTCAACATTGCAAAGAGGAAAAGTAGATGTCGTCATTTCAATAACCGATACTAATGTTGAACAAAACACCCATATCGAAAAGGAAGTCGTAGCCTCTTATCTTAATCAGATTAAAGAAATATCGGAAGAATATAATATTCCCCAATCTTCTGATTTAGCGATGCTTCTCTTTAAGATGCCCGGAATTTTCGTCACGCCGGAACAAGAATACGACGATACATTCTTAGAAAAAGTTAAGGAAACCCTACTTTCCGCGATATCGATGACTGACGAATTCCGTACAAAAGAAGGTGAAATACTTAAAAATGATCTGATCAAGAGAAAGGATCTTATCATGCAATATCTCGGTGAAGTGACTCCTTTTGAAGATAATCGTCACGAAAACATAAAAAATAAATTAATAAAAAACCTGACTGAACTTACCACTAAAGGGCAATATGACGAGAACCGCTTTGAACAAGAACTTATCTATTACCTTGAAAAGTTGGACATTACCGAAGAGAAGGTGAGACTTGTCAAACATTGTTCTTATTTTGACGAGACTATCGATGAGGAAGGCGCAGGTAAGAAATTAGGTTTCATCGCGCAGGAAATGGGTCGTGAGATAAACACTCTCGGATCTAAAGCTAACGATGCTGACATACAACGTCTTGTCGTCAAGATGAAAGACGAACTTGAAAAAATCAAAGAACAACTTTTCAACATATTATAATAATGTATAAAAACAAAATCGGTCTGTTCTTCGGCTCATTTAATCCTATTCATAACGGACATCTGATGCTCGCCAATTATATAGTGGAATATACCGATTTAGATTATGTATGGTTTGTCGTAAGTCCTCATAATCCTTTTAAAGACAAGAAGTCGCTGCTTCAGGATCATCATCGTCGCGACATGTTGGAAATGGCCGTCAAGGAAGACCCACGCTTCGAAGTATGCGACATCGAGTTTTATATGCCCAAACCTTCCTACACAATCGACACTCTCGTGCGTCTATCAGAACGTTATCCCAATAACGATTTCTATCTCATCTGTGGAATGGATAACTTAACGAATTTTAAGAAATGGAAAAACGCACAAGTCATTCTTGACAACTACCATCTTTTAGTTTATCCGAGAAAAGGTTACGATGGTGGCGACTTGACAAATCACAAGTCGGTGCAAATTATTGACGCTCCCGAGATTGAAATATCATCCACCTTCATTAGAAAAGCAATATCAGAAAATAAAGACGTCAGATACTTCATACCAGAAAAAGTTTATAAGTATATGATTGATATGAATTTCTATAAAAGTTAATTTTTATTAAAACTTTATCTATGTTTTGTTGTTTTTCATTCAAAACCCAACAATATGAAAACAACAAATACACTCGATTCTCTCGTGTTCCTCACCAACGAACCTGATGAGTACTTATATCTCAACATTGCAAACGCTATACTCGAATATGGAAATGAGGCTCTTCCTTTATTGAATAAAAAATTAAAATGCTCTACGGATTTATATCAGAAAGAAAGGTTAAGATCATTGATTTACAATGTTGAACGTCAGGATTTAATTTCTAAGCTGAACTCATGGAGCGATAATAGAGAATATGATTTATTAGAGCCATTCTTTATATTATCGAGAAATCGTTTCCCGGAAGCCGACTGGTCGTGGTTTGGTTTTCAGATTGTTATGATTATTGAACAGGCGGAGAAAGAACTTAATCCCAACCTTACACCTTTAGAGCAGGTTAAGACGTTAAACCACATTATTTATGAGGTAAATAAATTCCGTGGCGACACTATGGCGATTAATAATCCTGATTATTATTACGCAAATACATTACTTGAGACACGTATTGGTAATCCACTTTCATTAGGAATGCTGTATTGTATTGTGGCAGAACGACTCAACATACCGATTTATGGGATAGACCTGCCAAATCATTTTATTCTCGCCTTTTGTAAGAAGACAGATAATCACCCTAAATTGGAAGATGTATTGTTTTACATAAATCCTTTCAACAAAGGTGTCGTATTAACACGAAAAGACATTCGTAACTATCTGGCTGAATTAAAGATACAATCAGAACTAAAATATTTTGAACCGACGAGGAACTCAAACATCGTAAAAAAAATGTTAAGAACCGTTAAGAATGTGGAGATTAACATGACTAAATTAGGAATGAGGAACTAACGTTAACCTCATTCCTAATTTCTAATCAATCAAGTTGTTCGAGGCAGTCAGCGATATTCTTTTCGATGCGTTTTAAGACGTCGTCCGACTCATCTGCTTTCTCGAATTTCTTACCTGTGACTTTCTCGTAGAGTTCGATATAACGTTCAGAGATACTACTTACGATTTCAGGTGTCATTTCTGGAACTTGTTGTCCTTCTTGTCCTTGGAAACCATTAGCCATCAACCATTCACGTACAAATTCTTTTGAAAGTTGTTTTACAGGAAGACCTTTTTCGAAGCATTCTTCATATTGGTCGGCGATGAAATAACGTGATGAATCTGGAGTATGAATTTCATCCATGAGATAAATCTGATCACCGATCTTGCCGAATTCATATTTTGTATCAACGAGGATAAGTCCGTGTTTAGCAGCTATTTCACTTCCACGTTGGAACAATTTGTAAGTGATTTCCTCGATTTGTTTGTAATCGTCTTCACTGATAAGACCCTGACGGATAATTTCCTCGCGGGAGATGTCTTCATCATGACCTTCATCGGCTTTTGTTGTTGGAGTGATGATAGGTTTTTCGAAGCGTTGATGTTCTTTCATTCCATCAGGAATCGGCACGCCGCATATCTCGCGTTTACCGCTTTTATATGTACGCCAGGAACTTCCGGTAAGATAACCGCGAATAATCATCTCTACAGGAAAAGGTTTGCAAAGTTTTCCTACTGTTACCATCGGGTCTGGGGTAGCGATTTTCCAGTTAGGGACGATGTCGCTTGTCTCATCCAAGAACAAAGCAGCTATCTGATTCAAAACCTGACCTTTATAAGGAATACCTTCTGGAAGAATTACGTCAAATGCAGAGATACGGTCTGAAGCGACCATCACAAGATATTTATTGTCAATAAAATATACATCACGAACTTTACCATGATATACTTTAGTTTGTCCTTTGAAATTAAATTCAGTCTTTGTTAAAGCTTTCATTGTTTATATTTTTTAAGTTAATATTTCTTAATAATTGGACACATTCAATGTCCTTTCATCTTTTTCTTATAAGGACACATCTAATGCATCCATATTATATTGATTAAATTCCACTGACATCTGTCGGCTGACTACTGACAGTTTCATTATCATTATCAGAATAATATCGTTTATAAGCGTTCACAATGTCGGTTACGAGTTTATGTCGAACCACGTCTTTCTCATTGAGATAGATAAAATCGATTCCCTTAACATCTTTTAAGACTTCCATTGCTTGAGGCAAACCTGAAGGTTGGTTCTTAGGGAGGTCGATTTGTGTGATGTCGCCGGTGATGACAAATTTTGCCGAACGTCCCATACGAGTGAGGAACATCTTTAATTGTGAGCGAGTTGCGTTTTGAGCCTCATCAAGGATCACGAAAGCATGGTCGAGAGTTCGTCCACGCATAAAGGCAAGCGGCGCAATCTCTATAGTGCCGTCTTCCATATAACCTTGTAACTTTGATTGAGGCAGCATATCACGTAAAGCATCATATAAAGGTTGCAGATACGGATCGAGTTTCTCTTTCAAGTCGCCAGGTAAGAAACCAAGATTCTCTCCGGCTTCAACGGCGGGACGCGTCAAGATAATACGACGTACTTCCTTGTTTTTCAATGCTCTCACCGCCAATGCTACAGCAGTATATGTCTTACCTGTACCAGCTGGTCCAATAGCAAAAACCATATCCTTCTCCTCACACGACTTGACTAAAAGCTTCTGATTTACAGTCATGGGTTTAATCTGTAAACCGTTACGACCATAAACCAATACTTCACTATCATTAAGATTTTTTAAGAAATCAGATTCACCAGCACACAACATAACCTCTTCTATTACTTTTGAGGTTATGTTACCGTAACGTTCCAAATGAAGAGTCAACAAATTAAGACGATTGATGAAATATTCCACCTCCTCATCCTTACCGATAACTTTGATAAAATCGCCGCGAGCAATTATCTTTATTTTGGGAAATAAATTTTTAATCATTGTAAGATGCTGGTCATTAGCACCATACAAATCATTAGGATTTACATTTTCTACTTGAACTATTTGTTCTGACATTAATTTACGCTGATTTTAAAATTATTTACAAAGATAAGTTTAATCATAATAAGAATTTAAAAATTGTTAATAAAAAATTTATTTTGCTGTAATTTTCTTTTTTTAAAAACGTATCTTTGTAACAGAGTTTTCAATATTTGATTATAAATTTTTAACGATTATATTATAGTGGCAATCATAACATTAACTAGCGACTGGGGAAATTCCGACTTCTATGTTCCTGCTGTGAAAGGAACTATTTACTCCATGCTACCCGATGTTAATATCGTCGACATAACTCACAACGTAAAATCATTCGATGTGAAATCGGCCGCCTTTATCATTAAAAATTGTTATAAAAATTTTCCTAAAGGAACCGTTCATATATTAGCCGTTGATACAGAAGAGTCTACAGAGAACCCGCATATCGTATTAAAAGTTAACGACCACTTCTTTGTCGGTACAGACAATACTATTTTCTCTTTGATAGTAGACAAAGATCCATACGAAGCTGTCATTATTGACATTATGCAAGATACTGATTTCTTTACGTTTAGTACAAGAGACCGTTTTGCCAAGGTGGCAGTGATGCTTTGTAACAACACCCCATTAGATGAGATTGGCAAACCTTATCAGATAAAAGAAAGCATCGAATTCAAACCATCATACGATGCAAATTCCATCCATGGATTAGTATACTATATAGATGCTTACGAAAACCTCATCACCAATATAACGCAATCATTGTTTGAACAAATCAGAGCAGGACGTAATTTCACTATCAGGTTCTGTGGTAACTACAGAATAAATAAGATACACAAAAGTTATCAAGATGTTCCAAGCAGTGAAATGATAGCCTTATTCGGAACGCATGGTTTCTTGGAAATTGCAATCAACTACGACAAAGCAGCTTCTTTATTAGGTATGCGTATCGATTCTTCCGTAGATATTTATTTTGAAGAAGAAAAGGAACTACCAAGAGATAATTCTTTGTTTTAGGCGTTTTCTTTCCTCATAGAATCTTAAAATTTATTCCCCAAGAAATTCATTTTAATCAACACAACGATCGAGGTAATTTTTTTTACCCCGTAATACTTATTTTCATCCCTATTCTTATTTTATTTTAAGAATTAAATCAATGATAATTAACATTATGCAGAGAAAAGTTAATTATAGTTAAAAAATAAAAAGACATCATTTTTCGTTGTATATTTGCATAAGTTTAGCAATTGTAATGAGCTATTAGCAGTCAGTAATTTTTATACAATATGGAAAGTAATAATAACATAAAGGTAAAGATTATAACCATAGGTGACGAGCTATTATTAGGACAAGTCATCAACACAAACGCTTCATGGTTGGGAGAACAGTTAAATTTTAATGGATTCAAATTAGATTCTGTCATTACTATCGGCGATGGTGAAGAAGATATTTTAAATGCATTAGATTCTTGTAGCGATGCTAATATTGTTATTATCACAGGAGGACTTGGTCCAACAGCTGACGACATCACCAAACCAACTTTATGTAAATTCTTTGATACAGAATTAGTTCTTAACGACGACGCTCTCGAAAACATTAATAGCATCTTCAAATTGAGAGGCTATCAAATGTCTGAAAGAAATAAATTACAAGCATACATTCCAAAATCTTGTACATATATTCCAAATCGCTTCGGCACAGCACCTTGCATGTGGTTCGAAAAGAATAATACCGTTTATATTTCTATGCCTGGTGTTCCTTTCGAAATGAAATCTCTCTTTAAAACAGAACTTATCGACAGATTAAAAAAACATTTCAAACCAACACCTTACGGCAGAAGAGTAATCATGACAACAGGAATCGGAGAATCTTTTCTTGCCGATAAGATAAAAGACTGGGAAGAGGCGTTGCCCGATTTCATGTCGTTAGCATATCTACCTCAATATGGAATGGTACGACTTCGCTTAGATGCTCGACATGAGAACGAGAAATTATTGCAAGAATATCTTGATAATCAAATTCAAAAATTAAAAGAAATTATCTCAGATTATATTTTTTCTTACGACGACAAACCAATCTCTGAAGTAATTGTTAATATGTTAAAGGAAAGAAATCTCTCATTGTCAACAGCTGAAAGTTGTACTGGAGGCTCTATAGCAAGAATGATAACTTCAGTACCAGGTTGTTCCTATATATATAAAGGTAGTGTGATAGCCTACGATTCAAAAGTCAAGGAAGAATTACTAAACGTCAATCACGATGATATTGAGAAATATAATGTTGTCAGTCAAGAAGTAGCAGAACAGATGGCAATAGGAGCTCGCAATCTTATGAACACAGACTTCGCCTTGTCGACTACAGGAATCGCTGGTCCCGATGGAGGTACGGAAAAAAATCCAGTTGGAACAGTATGCATAGCTCTCGCTACACCTAATGAAGTGATTTCTAAACGTCACAACTTTGGAAAAGACAGACAAAACAATATCGAGAGGGCAAGTATCACCGCTTTAGAAATGCTGCGTCAATATCTTTTAAAGAATTAAAGGGGACTTCTATAAATTCCCCGTTTAAATAAACATTAACTATGAAAAGATTTATCATTATAAGTTTAACCATTTGTTTGTCTCTGTTTTCTTGTCAATCAAATGATACTCACAAAAACAAGTTAAAGGTTGATTACGAAAAATCAGAACCTAAAGAAGTTATAATTAAAAACTATGCAGATGCTCTCTTCAGTATCGACACTGCTGATTTCAGTGTAGGATTGAAAAAAATTCAAAAAGAATTTCCAACTTTCTTAGACGGAAATCTAAATGACCCAAAAGCTGTCGAATACCTAAAAGCCTTTGCCACTGACACTTTCTGCATTAGGGTTAATGATATTGCACAACAGATTTTCCCCGACACAAAAAAATTAAATAAGGAAATAAAATCAGTATGCCAACATTTTAAGTATTATTATCCCAACATCGATATTCCTAACACAGCATATCTGTACATTTCAGGAATTGATTACGAGATGCCTGCCATAATGATACTTGATGATGGGATCGTAATAAGTATGGACTTTTATCTCGGTAACGATAATAGAATCTATGATTACATAGGAATGCCTCGTTTCCGTTCCCTACGATGTCAACCTGATTATATAAGTCGCGATTTAGCACAATCCTTTTATTCTACGTTTATTGACAAAACCAACCATCAGAAAGATGTCATGTCTGAAATGATAAATGCAGGCAAGCGACTTTATTTCATCGAAGCCATGAATCCAAGTCTGCCAGACTCAATTTTGATGGGATATTCTTCAAAACAGATGCAATGGGCGCAATTATATGAAAGCGACGTATGGGCATCTGTTGTGGGTAACAATATGTTATATTCTAATGAAGTTGAGGTATTTCGAACCCTTTTTGGCGACGGTCCTTTCACACAAGCCTTTTCCAACGAAGCTCCGTCACGTCTCGGCGAGTTTATCGGACTTCAAATCATACGTTCTTATATGAATAATAATGATATTAGTCTTAAAGATCTTATGAATAATAACGATTTGCAACAAATATTTCAGAAATCACAATATAAACCGAAATAATAATGAATATGTAATTTGAAAAGACGGATATCTGACCTTTGTCTGTGACCCGTCGAATATTATATCTATAAAACCAAAATATTATGTTAGTAAAAACCTTTGGAAGTGCCTTAAACGGCATAGAAGCCATAACTGTAACCATTGAAGTCAACATCGACAGAGGCGTACAATTTTTTCTTGTCGGATTGCCCGACAGTGCTGTAAAAGAAAGTCAACAGAGAATTGAAGCTGCATTATGCAACAACAATTTCAAGTATCCTAAGAAAAAGATAACTATCAACATGGCACCTGCCGACATCAGGAAAGAGGGTTCTTCATACGACCTTCCCATCGCCATAGCTATATTGGCAGCATCAGAGCAGATAAGCAGCGCCATGCTCGACAAATATGTGATTATGGGAGAACTCTCCCTCGATGGCAGCCTTAATCCTATCAGAGGTGTGCTGCCAATAGCGATACGAGCCATGGAAGACGGCTTTAAAGGATTGATACTCCCGATGGAAAACGCAAAGGAAGCTGCGGTTGTAGAAGACATCGATGTATATGGAGTCAACAATATAATGGAAGTTATATCATTCCTGAATGGAGTATCGATGCTGAATCCTGTTGAGATATCGCGCTATGAAGAAGATTCTGAAGATGTCTACGCCTTCGATTTTGCCGATGTCAAAGGACAGGAAAATATCAAACGCGCTTTGGAAGTATCGGCAGCCGGCTCTCATAATGTTATTCTTATAGGCAGCCCTGGAAGCGGTAAAACAATGTTAGCTAAACGACTTCCTACGATAATGCCTCCTATGACATTAAGAGAAGCTCTCGAAACTACCAAAATTCATTCTGTCGTCGGATTAGTGGGCAACGGTTTATCACTGCTGAAGACAAGACCTTTCAGAAGTCCGCATCATACAACTTCTTACGTCGGTCTTGTTGGTGGCGGGGCATATCCTCAACCAGGAGAAATATCATTAGCTCACAATGGCGTGTTATTCTTAGATGAGTTACCTGAGTTTAAACGTAACGTGCTTGAAGTATTGAGACAACCTATGGAAGATAGGATGGTGACAATAGCTCGTGCCAAACAGACAATTGAGTTTCCTGCTAATTTTATGCTCGTCGCCGCCATGAATCCTTGTCCCTGCGGGTATTATAATCATCCTACGCAAGACTGTACCTGTCAGCCTGGAACCGTTGAAAAATATCTCAACAGAATATCAGGACCATTATTAGACAGAATAGATCTTCATGTAGAGGTTGTTCCCGTACCATTTGAGGAGTTGTCAAAGAAAAATCCTGGAGAGAATAGTAGTGTGGTTCGTGCTCGCGTAATGAAAGCCCGGAAGATACAGACAGAACGTTTCGCCGACGTGCCTCAGATTCACTCTAACGCACAAATGAACTCTAAACTTATTCAAAAATATTGCGCATTGGATGATGAATGTTCTAAATTACTAAAAGGTGCTATGGACAGATTGAACCTATCTGCCCGTGCCTACGACAGGATCCTTAAAGTCTCCCGCACAATAGCAGATCTTGCAGAGTCAGAAGAAATAAAACCGGAACATCTTGCGGAAGCTATTCAATACAGAAGCCTCGACAGAGAAAGCTGGGGCAAATAATTGTTTAGAACTACAATTGTATCAAATGAAAAATAAATTATATTTGCGGTACAATAAAATACCGCCATGCTGACATTCGAACAAATAAAGGAAATCAACGAGGGTACAATGATGGAGACTCTCGGCATAGAATATTTAGAACTTAAAGAAGGATACGTATATGCACGTATGTTTGTAAAAAAAGAATTGACTCAACCTTACGGAATGCTGCACGGAGGTGCAAGTATGGCGATGGCAGAGAGCGTTGGTGGAATGGGATCCGCCTATTTATTAGGTATTAAAGACTATGTTATAAGAGGAATGCAATTTAGCGCAAACCATGTCAAAGCCGCTAATGTTGGAACTTTCGTATATGCTACTGCCACAATAATTCACAAAGGCCGACAGACACACGTCTGGAACATCGACATTAAAAACGAAGATGGAGAATTAGTTTCAAGCTGCCGTCTGACTAATTTTATTATCAAGAAATAATTATTTTTCAGATTTTCAAGATTATCAACTCACAATTCTCATTTAAACTCAGAACATTGTCAATTGTTAATTGTAAACTGTTAATTTTCAACTTTAAACATTGTTAATTGTAAACTGTCAACTGAAAACTTTCAACTTTCAACTATAAAACTACTCTAAACTATCAACTTTAAACTCAGAACAATGTCAATTGTTAATTGTTAATTGTAAACTGTTAATTTTCAAATTTCAACATTGACAATTGTAAACAGCAAACAGTAAACTGAAAACTTTCAACTTTCAACTATAAAACTACTCTAAACTATCAACTCTAAACTCTGAACTTTAAAAAGTAGGGCGTCCCGGCTTGCGCCGTCGGGCTTTCCGCTATATCTTTTTCCGCCGCGCTACAAAAGGATGCCGCTCCAATCCCTGACGCTCCCTGTACGGACGTGGCTTGCCGCGTCCATCTTCGTGGCTTGCCGCGTCCATTTAAAAAACATCATCGCATCCATTTTGCATTATTTCTAAATGGATGCGATAATCTAAAATTTAATATTCATAAACACAATAACAGCGGACGCGGCAAGCCACAATTAAAATCCAATCCTTCATTCCTAATTATTGGACGCGGCAAGCCACGTCCCTACAAAATTTCACTGTATCAATATTTTTAACTTTTTCATTTAACTAAAAACATATATTTTTGCATTATAAACTAAATAAAATTCAAAATTTATGAAAACAATATTTTCCGAGCGCAAATCACCTCGTGCAAAGTGGCACGATTACAATGGTGCAGAGTACTTTGTCACTATATGTACAAAAAGACAAGCCCATTATTTCGGTGAAATAATTAATGGTGAAATCGTATTGACCGACATTGGCTTACATTTAAAATTACAAATCGAGAATATCCAAAATCATTATCCGTTTGTAGAGATTTTACTATACACTATTATGCCTAACCACATTCATTTTATTATTGCTATTGACAACAACAAAACACCATGCCGTGACAAAACCAACACGTTGACAGATGATACTAAAAACGAACACATGAAAGATATATCAAATAAACAAGGATGGTTATCAGTATGCATTGGCAGCATAAAATCCGCTGTCACGAAATACGCCAATGAAAACAAAATACCTTTCGCATGGCAAGGACGTTTTCATGATCGTATTATCAGAAACAGGAATGAAATGAACAGAATAGCCGAATACATAAACAACAATCCTATTAAATGGGAATCAGACCGTTACCATTAATCATCTTCCTTTCCCCCTGTACGGACGTGGCTTGCCGCGTCCATTTAAAAAACATCATCGCATCCATTTTGCATTATTTCTAAATGGATGCGATAATCTAAAATTTAATATTCATAAACACAATAACAGCGGACGCGGCAAGCCACAATTAAAATCCAATCCTTCTACCCTAATTATTGGACGCGGCAAGCCACGTCCCTACAGGCTTTATTCTGTGATGGGGCGTACTGGCATGCCATAGTCGCGATAGTAGTAGTTCTCGTAACCATCGTCAAAGTTGAGGTAGTACGCGAAGTTGAAGTTGTTGTAGTCGTTGAAGTAAGGAGTAGAACTCCAATAGTAGCCATTGTCACCATCATTGCCGAGCGAAGTCCCGAAACGGAGGCCCGCAGCAGGAAGGAAGATACAGCTTCCGTTAGGACCTATAACCTTTGCACCGTTTACTCCGTTAACCTGTGTCCATTCCCATTCACAATGCTCAACAAGTTCTTCCATCTGTTCTTTTGTCGGCATCCTCCAGCTTCCGCCCCAGTTGGCTGTAGCGGCATCGTATTGTGCATTGCCAGAGATGTCACTCATTTGTTCTCCGTATGTTACACTATTTTCCCATATATATTCCGCCTTAGGGCTTGTCTCTCCCCATGCGAAGTAGTCGCCGTAGTCTTCAGGTGAAGATGCTCCAACGTTGCAGGTAGCCCATTTCAAACCGCTTGGCAAGCCTAAGTCAACCCATTCGTGTCCGTTTGTTGTACCTGTAGTAGGAACTTCGCTCCATTTCAAGGCTTCTGCCGTTGTGCCGTCTGAGGCTGTCCTATGATATATCTTGTTTGCCTTTATCCCGTTATGGAAGGTATAGGCATAGGTCTTAACGCCTTGTTTGTTCTTTATCATCGTCTCTTTTTCTTCGTTAGGAAGAAGAACTACGTATGAGATACCTGTCGCGCTTTCTACGCTTATCTTGACATCGTTGGCTTCCATAACATCGAGTTCAAACTTGCCAGCGTTTTCGTTATATGCTAAGGTGTATTCTGTGCCTTTTATAGCATCGCCGAAGAGTTCGGTAACGTTGTTCAAATCCAACAAAGCTATGGCAATCTGGTTCTGTAATGTGCCGTTGAGGTTCAAGACCACCTCGCCGTCTATTGTTTCAGCAGTGACCTTTGTCTTCGCTATATGGCAATAACCTATATCGGCGAGTCTGCCGCTTTGATTGGCTATGCTGCCTGTGAGAGTGTTGCCTGTAAGTTCCACGAAAGGCTCGTCAAGTTGCTGTGAGTGTCCGAAGTACCAGATATCGTACTCCGTTCCGTCGGTGATGAGGTCTTTCGCTGCTTCGCCTTCAAACTCCAATTTGGAAGGGTTGCCCTCAGCCCATGACTTCAATTCTATGATGGTAGGTGTTGCGCCATGTATCGCCACATAAACACGTTCCCAGCCCTCGCTCCAGTTCACGGAGGCATCGGTCATTAGATTTGTGAAGTCAGATTTACCGTCGTCGCTCAGGGAAACGGTGCAGCTTACCCTTACCTTCTCGTCATCGTTTGTTTCAATAGGATCTTTTTTGCATGATGCGAATGCCAATAACATCAATGCGAGTAATAATGTCGTGAGTTTTTTCATTATTTTTTAGCTTTGAGCCTTGAGCTGTGAGCTATGAGTCAAGGCAGGTTATTATTTAATTTTACTTTTTATAATAGATTCATAAAACTATGGCTCAAACTTAATGCTCAATGCTCATAGCCTTTCGTATTTTGTCTTTAGCCTGAGCATAGCGAAGCCACACAGCAGAAGCAGTCCGCCGTCAAGAGAGACATCATCACCTTCATATTCGAAGTCGCCGAAGTCGAGTCCGTCTCCGTTGTTACCGAAATTGCCGAAATTAAAACCGTTAAGATTGTTGTTGAAATTGCCGAAGTTTAAGCCTATACCGTCAGAAAAGTTGTCGAACGAGAAGCCCGTGGAACCCTCACGGTTCATGGTCTCAAAATTATCATAGAAAAAAGCGTCATTCTGCGCTACGACGCAATAGGGGAGGGTAATCAATGTTATGATTATCAATAATTTAGAGAATACAGTCTTCATATCTGTCATAATTTCTCTTTAGTAGCGCAAAAATAATAAATATTTTCATACATATCAAAATATCATTATTGTTTTCAGATCTAAAATACGCGCAGATACGAGTGATACGTGGAGGCTTAAAGTCGCAAAGTCTTAAAGTCGCAGGATCGCAGAGAAAGAAGATGATACATTAGACTATCGTAAAAAAAGGAAACGAGCTCCATTAGTCTTTAGTCATTTGTCTTTAGTCATTATAAAAACAGAAAAGCCCCAGCTCCATGCTGAGGCTTCCGTTATGAGGGTGGCGACGACCTACTTTCCCACAACTCTCGTGCAGTATCATCGGCGCTGCGGGGCTTAACTTCTCTGTTCGGAATGGGAAGAGGTGGACCTCCGCGCTA
>SUWS01000067.1 GCA_015061365.1 Lentimicrobiaceae bacterium
ATTGCAGGTACGACTGCCGTTAAACAACGAAGTCATATCAAAAGTAATGATCATGAAACGACACAAGGCTATCGAAAAATTATTCGATGAAGAATTTTGGGGTACGCAATGACGAAGTCAGGAAAAAATCTTTAGTCTTTAGTCTTTCGACTTTTGTCATTTTTTCTTGGCGTTCCGGCTACGCCGTCGGGCTTTCCGCTATATCTTTGCTCGCTCCGTAAACTACGCTCGCAAAGGATGCCGCTCCAATCCCTAACGCATTGGGGGCTACTAACATTGAGCCGCGAGCATTGAGCAAAATGCTCACAACTCATAGCTCAATGCCCACTGCCTAAAAAAAATCCGTTGACTGTTGTCCGTTGTCTGTTGTCTTTTATTATCTTTGCGCTATGAAGAAAAAAGTTAGACAAGCTGAATTTTTAGAAGACGTCAGCATCATCGACGCTGGCGCTGAAGGCATGAGCGTTGCCAAACCTGATGAGAAAGTAGTGTTTATCCCTTTCGGAGCTCCAGGCGATATTGTGGATATTCAAGTGTTCAAGAAAAAGAAAAACTGCTTCGAAGGCAAGATTGTCAATATTAAACAAGCCTCCGACAAACGCGTCGAGCCTGTGTGTCAGCACTTCGGACTGTGCGGAGGTTGCAAATGGCAGCACATTGATTATCAGTGGCAGCTTTATTATAAGCAGAAACAGGTCAAAGATAATTTAGACAGAATAGCGAAAGTTGAATATCCTGAGATCTCCCCTATCTTAGGTTCCGAGAAACAATATTTCTACCGTAACAAATTGGAATACAGTTTCTCTAATCGCAAGTGGCTCATCGACGGCGCACCTGCTGGAACTCACGACGAAGAAGCTGTGAAAGGTTTCGGCTACCATCTCCCAGGATTGTTCGACAGAGTCATCGACATAGAGAAATGTTATCTGCAACAGGAGCCTTCTAACGCAATTCGCTTGTTTATCAAAGATTTCACCTTAGAACATAAATTATCTTATTATAACGTCCGCGCTCACGAAGGTCTCATGCGTAACGTCGTAATCCGTTGTAACGGCAAAGGCGAGTTCATGGTCATCGTCGTCATCAACGAAGAAAACGACTTGATAAGAAACGTCATGATTCCTGAGATGCAGAAACGCTTCCCGGAAATAATCTCCATAATGTTGGTCATCAACAATAAGTTCAACGACATCATCACCGACCTTCCTTTTGAAAACGTCTATGGCGAAGAATGTCTCATCGAGACGATGAAAGCACCGCGTGAAGGTCACGACGACTTGAAGTTCAGAGTCGGACCTGTGTCGTTCTTCCAGACTAACGTCTATCAAGGCGAGCGACTCTACAAAGCAGCCTTCGACCTCGCCGATGTTCAAGGCGACGAGCTGATGTATGACCTCTACACTGGAACAGGAACGATAGCATTATATTTCGCGAGATTCGTAAAGAATGTCGTTGGCGTCGAATATGTCGAAGAAGCCATCGCTGACGCTAAGATTAACAGCGAGTTTAACAATATTAATAATGTAAAGTTCTACGCTGGCGATATGGCGAAAGTCTTTACCGACGAATTTATCGAAAGCAACGGACGTCCCGACTTAGTCGTCACCGACCCGCCACGCGCAGGTATGCACGAGAAAGTCGTGGAACAGCTTCTCAAGATACAACCTAAGAAAATTGTCTATATCAGCTGTAACCCAGCCACACAAGCCCGCGACCTTCAACTCTTAGATGCAAAATACGAAGTGAAAGCCGTACAGCCAGTCGACATGTTCCCGCATACACACCATGTAGAAAATATTGTGTTGTTGGAATTGAAAGTTGAAAATTGATAATTGAAAATTAGTAGAGACGCGTCAATGTTTCCTGCAACAAAACACATTGACACGTCTCTTATAATTATGAATTATGCATTATGAATTATGAATTAAAAAGAATCTATCTCGTCGGTTATATGGGTTCGGGGAAGTCGTCGGCTCTGAAGCAGTTAGGTAAGTTGCTTTCATGGGATACGTATGACCTCGACCGTCTTTTCGAAGAGAAGTATAAGATTTCGGTTCAGGATTTCTTTCATAAATATGATGAGGCTGCTTTCCGTAAGTTAGAGTCGCAGCTGTTGAAAGAGACGGCGAAATATGAAAACGCCGTCATCGCCACTGGCGGAGGCACGCCTTGTTTCTACGACAATATGGAATGGATGAACGCCAACGGCACTACAATATTTTTAAAGGTATCGACAAAGACTGCTGTCAACAGGTTACTTAACTCCAAGAAGAAACGTCCGCTCATCGAAGGCAAGAGCGAGGAGCAATTGTTAGAATACGTGGAGCGACATTATGGCGAGCGTATGCCGTTTTATGAAAAAGCGCAATATACGGTAAAGGGAGAAAACCTCAAGTTTGAAAAATAATCTTACATCAATCGTCTCAACGACCTGATTCTAACTTAATAAATCTGTCGTCGTATGCGCTATATATGTAATACTCGTACGGGTCGTAACGCATGTACATATAGTTTTCATAATATTCCTCGTCCTTCTTGATCATCTCTTTTCTGACATATTCATTCATGAAGAAATCGTAACAATATCCAGCATAGAGTTTTCCCAACATGACGGCAAAATCATAAAATCCTTCTATATCTACACTATGATATTCAACGTTTACTAACACATTGTTAGCCGAATCCGCTCTATAATAACAATCCGAGATATAATCGTCGTAATTCTGTTCGGAGAAAACCACCGATGACTCTTCGTCATTTATAAGCTCGAACCACGCCGCCACATTGATTCTCGTAAAAGGAACTATTTCATAATTACCATAATCGCCACAACTTGCATACTGATATAAGACAAGTTCCTGTATCTCCATCTGCGACATATCTACGACCCAATGCAACGAATCCGGTTTAGTATTTTCGGTTTCCCAATATTCAAGTTTGATGTCGTAGTCAAGCAGTGTCTCTTCAAAAGAAGCAATCATCACATCAAGGAAAATATCGTCATCGATCTTATTGATAATCTTGACTCTCGAATCGATAGAATCCTGTATCTGCTCTTCATCTAATCCATCAAACAATTCACTTTCCTGATCAAAGTCGTTTCTCAGATTGGTTTTCTGTAATTCTTTAGGAACATAAAAAGCCACCGAAGCTCCTTTTGAATTCTTCACGAAGTCGTAAGCTATATCCCTATGTGAAGAACAAGAGAAGAACGACAAAGATACTAACACCAATAAGACAATCTTGCTGATATGTGATTTATAATACATAAGCGATACAATTTGCAAGTTCCTCATCTTATTCAAACAAAGTCAGCTGTACGCCATCATCTTCGGAGAAGAAATTGTCGTCTGTTTCATTATTTGACGGAGTTATTTCTTCAGTATCATTATCTTCCGTTTCCTTATTCTCCATGATTTCCTCTGTCGGCTCCACCTCTTCTTCTTCCGGTTCAAAAGGTTCAAGGAAAGTATATGAAGCCACGTCATGAGTCGAGAGGCGTTTCCCTTTTGCCTTATAACTCTTCACGCCTATATATTCCGCCACGTTAAGTTCCTCGTCTTCATATTGCTTTCCTGAAGGACTGTCGTTAAACTTCAACAACAGACGTGGCAACTTATCCATATTCATGATGAGATATTCGGCGTTTTCATTCTCACCGATAAAAGAGATACGTCTGTTAAGCGGAGTATCTTCCTCTATCATGAAACGTTTGATATACATCAGTTTTGTCTCGCCTTCAATATAAATCACCGAGAATGTCGTATCAGGATTAAACTTCATGATCTGCGTCATATCGTCATCGAAATGCGTCGACAGATCGTAACCTGAAAGACGGAACTCTCCGTTAGAGAAAATCTGCAATATCTTATCGTCGCCAGAGAACTCTCCTATCAAAGTTCCGCGTTTATCAGCATTGAGACGTTTCACCGTATCGTCGTACCAGATCTCGCGAGCCGCCAAAGTAGAGACGCCCTCATCACGTTTGACAATCTTATTTATCGGATGATTTGTAAGTTTGTTACCACGACTTGCACGACCCTTAATCATCAATTCGGCGAAGTTATAATCGAAGGAAGTCTTCTTCAGTTTCGGTTGCGGACGTAGCATGACTTTTATGACTTCCGCCTCGCCATTAGGATTAGCGGAGAAATAAACGACTTTAGATCCAGGCTCGCCCATTGTCAGGTCGTAATCTTTATCATGAGTGATTCCCTTGACAGAGAAACGTTTCACATAATAAGGCGAACCAGCTTTACCAGAACGATAAACCATATTGTAAACAGTTCTGTCGTCGTTCTTATGGAAGACGTCGGCGTGAATCAGTTTCTCCGGACCGACGAAACACTTAGGTTGTAACTTCGTAACCATGAAAGTTCCATTCTCACGGAACACGATAATATCGTCCAAATCGGAACAATCAGAGACGAAGGTATATGCGTCTTTGTTCTGTTCTTTCTTCAAACCCGCTGAAGTACAGATGAAACTCTCTTCTTTGTTGACATAAAGTTTCTCGTTATTAGCGGCAACGGCAACAGCCGAGATATTATCGAAGTTACGTATTTCAGTTCTGCGCTCTCGACCTTTACCGTGTTTTCTCTTTATCTCATTGTAGAAATTGATGGTATAATCTACAATATGGTCGAGGTCGTATTTCACTTTCTCTATCTGATTTTCAATATCGAGAATCTGTTCTTCTGCTTTCTTGATATCGAATTTTGAAATCTTCCTTACAGGTTTCTCGCACAGACGAAGCACGTCATCACGAGTTATCTCCATCTTCAACATCTGACGATAAGGATCGAAGGCTCTTTCTATTTCAGTTATTTGGTCGTCCCATGAGTCAGCGTCTTTTTCCAAGATTTTATAGATACGTTTCTCGAAGAAGATCTTTTCCAAAGAAATCCAATGCCAATCTCTTTCGAGTTCGTCTAATTTTATCTTCAGTTCCCAACTAAGCAGGTCTAAGGTTCTGTCGGTACTTTCTTTTAATATGGCGGAGATCGTCGTGAACTCCGGATGTTCGTTACGGATGACGCATGTACACAAACTGTTGAGCGAGACCTGACATTGAGTGAAGGCGTAAAGAGCGTCGATTGTCTGATCTGGAGACACGCCACTTGCGAGATGAATCACGATTTCAGCATTGCGAGATGTATTGTCATCGACACGACGTATCTTAATCTGTCCCTTCTCCCCTGCCTTCGTGATGGAATCGATGAGAGTTCCCGTCGTCGTTCCGTATGGAATCTCCGTGATAACTAAAGTCTTCTTATCTAATTGACTTATCTTAGCTCTCACCTGCACCTTACATCCGCGTTCTCCGTCGTTATATCCGCGCACATCAATCATGCCTCCGGTTTTGAAATCAGGATACAAGACAAAATCTTCATCACGGAGATACGCTATGGAAGCGTCGATAAGTTCGTTGAAGTTATGAGGAAGAATCTCGCACTTGAGACCTACGGCTATACCCATCGCGCCTTGGGCGAGCAAGAGTGGAAATTTAACAGGAAGAGTGACAGGCTCTTTATTACGGCCGTCGTATGAGAACTTCCATTCCGTAGTTTTCGGATTATAGACGACATCCAAGGCGAATTTCGAGAGACGAGCCTCGATGTATCGAGGAGCGGCAGCAGGGTCACCGGTGAGGATGTTACCCCAGTTACCTTGAGTGTCGATGAGGAGGTCTTTCTGTCCGAGGTTCACCAAGGCATCACCTATAGAAGCGTCGCCATGAGGGTGATATTTCATGGTATTACCCACCACATTAGCGACTTTATTATAACGACCGTCTTCCAACTCTTTCATAGAATGCAGGATACGACGCTGCACCGGCTTAAGTCCGTCGTTAATCTCAGGCACGGCTCTGTCTAAGATAACGCTCGAGGCATAATCAATAAACCAGTTATCGATCAAGCCTTTAAGTGGAATCACTCTAAAACCGTCGCCGCTTTGCACACGAAGTCCAGATTCTTCTACTTCATTAAGTTCTTCTTTCTCAAAATCCTTGTCTTTATTATCTTCCATAAAACTTATCTCTTATGCGAATTATAATTCATATCGGATATCGTTTGTATCCATATTCTATCAAAAGCTCATCAGCGAGATATTCATCACTAAAGCAGTGCATATCCGCCACGCCGTTACTTATCAAATCGTAAGTCTGAGAGTCATAAAACTTACCTAATGCGTCTTCATACGTCAGATTTGACATTTCTGCAAACATCTTTACGATTCGAGCGTACTTCATTTGTAATATCGCCTGATTTGCCTGCATAGCTACAATATTTCAGATGATTGAAAATGCAAATATTTATCAAGTACTTCCTGCGAAGCAATACATATCTGATGATTTGGCTTCTTATATTTCAACTGATCAAGAGCTTGTTCTTTAGTGTATATTCCTGAAAAATACAAATCCACTGTATCAAACACCTGATCATCTGCTATACCACCTTCAATAATATCATATTCAATATGATACAAACCCTTTCTGCAAGCCGTAACAAAATCCAACCATTCTCCATCGTATGCTGGAAATATTTTACGACTACAATCCTCACAAAAATCATCAAGAATAAATGTATTTAGAACAGCAGACTCTCCTCTCCTTCGAAAACGTTCTCCATAGAGCTGAGCCTGACTTAAAAGCGATGTAAGATAAAAACCTTTTCCAAAATCAAGATACGGACGAGAATATATCAGATTCGGTTTTTGTATTTCAAATGTCGACGTATGATACAATATCATGATACCACTCCTTTCCTCCGCATAATTGAAATCAGATCATCAACAATATATTCCTTCGAAAATGTATGTAGCACATCGTAACATGGTACAATATAGTCATTGATAAGATCCGCATCCTGCATAAGATGATACACTTCCTTCGAACTCTTACCCAAATATATTGCGACATTATTCACACAGAAAATAGTAAATCTTAAACTCTTAAAATCCATATCAACCACTTACTTACATCTTCCTGCAAAGATAACGATTTAAATTAATTTTTCGACAACCACAACAAAAAACTTTTCAACAAAAAAATCATCATTTCCAGAATCGTAAAATCAAAATTTCCATCAACAATGCCATCAAGGCGATAACGACGAAAACTTTCCATAATGACGACTGATTTACAATATTTTCAACCACATCGTCAGACGCACGTCCCTGTGCCTCTACAGGACTTACCATCATAAACACATTAAGATTATTATCTTTCAACAACTCACTTAATTCTTCTTTATCATAAAACGACATTTTAGATTCATCGCGATTGTCGTTCCAAGCGACAGTTTTAACATAATCTTCATTTTTATAAATGTCATAGAAACCCGACGACGGAAGATCTTCGAAAAAATAAATATAGTTGATTCCGCTACGATTCTCTATCATAGGAAAAATGTCATACATCACATTATCGCTCTTAAGACTTATCCTGTCATCGACATTCAAAGAAACGTCGTTAATATTCAATGTCTTGTCGATTCCTAAAGTATATGAGAGTTCCGAAACATTACCTCCAATCAAAGCCATCTTATACATCAAAGGAACAAACAAGGCGTGATTCGCCAAATCTGAATATTCTTCATCTAAGGAAGTCGACATCACGAAGACCTTACCTTTACCGACATTGCTCATCATAAGAAACGGATCGCCGTTTTGCAAGGAAATGATATTCTGTACGTTCTTACCTAATTCAAAACGGATGTGCTTTCTTATCATAGGCAAATCAGCGTTATCCGGTAGCTTCACGAAAATATCATCAAAGAAAGTATTACGTTTCGCAATATATTCCACCTTCGTCTCATTCTCATCAAAATCAACAGGCTTTATTCCCAAATGATTATAAATATAAGAGTTAGTTTGCGACTCTGCGACCTTGTGACTCTGCGACTCTATTATCAAAAGACTTCCACCTCTCTCAGCGAACTCTATCAACGTCTGCTGCAGTGTCTCGTTGACATTGGCGTCAAGCACTATCATCTGAGCGTTATTGACCACATTCTGGTCGATATTATATTGATTCATCGACTGATAATTAATGAGAGGATCGCCACCAAATAATAAATCAAGACTGTTGGCTATTGGTTGTTGACTGTTAGATGTTGAACTAATTTCGATTACATTAATTTCCGGACGTACTTTCAGCACCAAATTATATTCGTCGTCAAATGTAATCGGAGAATCTTTGATTGAAACTTTAGCCTTACTGTCGCCTTCATTTTCAATGGCGAACTGCATATTGACATCTGAGTAAGAATCGGCTTTTATATCGCAGGTTGTGTAAGCGACAACATTTTCGTCAATAGAGAAATTAACAGGAAGACCTTTTATCTCGTTCTGAGTTTCATTGACGATACGAGCATTAAGTTCGTTAGTCATGTTTTTCTGTAGAACCGGCGATTGCAACCAAACGGAATCTATAAAGATATTATTTTGGAAATCAGATTCGAGAGGGAAAACGACGATTTGAATTGTCGTATCGACTTTAAGATCACCGGAAGTCACCGTATTATTTTGGAAATCGGAATAAACGAAGAATGTAGCTGAGTTAAAATCATTTTTCTTTCTGATAAAGGAAAGGCTGTTATAAATATCCTCGAAAGTTGTTGATACCGATTCTGTTTTCATTTCGTTGAGACGAATCAACATCTCATCTTTGTTCATCGGATATTCGTTTTTCGGATCTCTGTCGTTGGAAAGGAGAACATATTTCTGAGCTTGGTTGAGGTTCTCAACGAGTTTCATGGCGGAAGTACGAGCGTCTTCAAACAAAGTCTTTTCAGAAGAAAGCGACTGCATGCTCATCGAATTATCGATATAAACGGCGATGAGATTATCTACATTATTGTTAATGGTATTATTATCTTTTTTATAGGGAAAAGCGAAAGCTATCACGAGAGCGGCGATGAACAACATTCTCGCGATAAGCGTAATGATATATTTAAGTTTTTTAGTTTTAGAGTTCTCCTGCTCTATCGTCTTGAGAATTGATGTATTGCTGAAATACACCAACTTATGTCGTCTGAAGTTAAACAGATGAACGACAATCGGGATTATCAGCGCGAAGAGCGCGTAAAGCATATTAGGATAAAGGAATTCCATCGACTTAAAATTTAGATGCAAAGATAGTAAAAGTCAACGGACGACGGACAACAGTCAACAGACTTTCTTCATAATTTTGGTTTTTATATCTCATCTGCGATTCAGATGAACACAAAGAAAAAGATTGTGGAGTCACCACATTGCGTGACGTCTCCACTCAACGAATCTATGTCTGTTAGCATTTTTTTCTCCGAGTTAATCCTTACAGTTTGTATGAGACCTTGAATCCGTCATATTTCAATCTGCTTGATTTCAGGTTGTTGTAGGCTGTAAGTCTTACGATACATCCCGCCAAGGTCGCGCTTGTTCCTAACAATGTAAACAAAACAGCAGTGTCTTCATTCACAAAAGGAGCTATGCCCAACAACGCTCCGCCTCCAATCGCTAACAATTCACCTGTAAGCGACTGACGTGCGTATTTGTCCAAATAATAATTCGTTTTCGCCAATTGTCCGCTTGCGGCTTCATATTCCGCGTACAATTCATCAGCACCTAACTTAGGGTTTGATGTTGATTCTTTGCTGAGGTTTTCTTTGTCGGAACCTGACCCTTCAACTACGATATAGTTGCTTTGCGACATACCTGCGAATGAGAGAGTCATGAATAATAATAAAAATAATTTTTTCATAACATTAAAATTTAAAAGGTTATACTATTAATATTTAACGTGAGTTCGATATAAAATAATTTACTAAAAATGAATAACATAACGATATTTTTGTATCTTTAAAGTGCTAACAAAAAGAACAAAACGTTATGTTATCCGACAGCACGTTAAGTTTATGTTCCTTGCAACTGCTGACAAACATGATGCATAATAATATGTAGAATATTTTTCTCATAAGGTTAAAATTAAAGATAAGATATTCCATTTCATTACAAACTTAGCAAATATCATTGCTGTTACAAACATGACTATAGGGAAATATGGTTTTGTTTTATTTTTATAATAACAGATTAACATCGGAAAAAACAATATCATATTCATTATCAGGTATCCATCCATTCCCCAGTCTTTGTAATTACGATCGAACCATTTATGAACTTTGTATAATCTTTCCGGGATATAATCCGTATATTCCCATTCTACTACACCGTTTGTTATTTCATTTGTATAAATGTCGTATTGAGGACATTCCAAATCATCAGGGACCAATGACCATACCATATCCGCATAACCCAAATCATGGTAATAGAATGACACCACTTGCTTGACGAATCCCCAAACCAAAATAACTGAATACGCCATGATTAGAATTTTATAGACGTTTATTTTCATATTCATTTAATTTGAAAGAAGTGATAAAGGAGTAAAGATATCAAAATCTGTATCGGATACCATAGCAATAACATATAATAAATGATTGTTAATTTTATTTTGTTTTTTTCATCATCATAAATATATATTGGCAAGATTGCAAGAAGCAATAGCATAAATATTAACAACATGTTTCCATTAGAAACGAACTTTGACTGGTATACAGTTTCAATGAATGCGTTGAATTTCGGAGCATAATCGTATGGCGACCATAAAGTGACCATATCTGCATTCGTGACATTTCCTGTCGTAATATCATACTGAGGGACAACTATTCTTTCTGGCAGATAGTCAAGATATATACGTTGTCTTACAGGTTGAAAAGAATATATAAACATCATCAAGTCTGTCAAAAGATAAAAACTTGTTATTACAACAAAAAGAGTTCTTGTTATTCGTTTCATATTACAAAATCTTATTCAGGTAAAAACAACAGGCTGCTAAAGAAAATAAAGAATGGCATAAGTATTACCAATTGATAATAAGAGACTATCCACAACCACTTGTTTTTACCCTCGTATGAGTATTTATATACAGGCATGATAGATAATAGTAATGCAGGTGCAAGAAACAAAACTACGTAAAATATTATTCTAAATATATTATCAAAACTTTCATTTATAGAGACATTGTCTATGATAAGCACTGAGATAATCATCAAATAACAAAGCTCTACTAATGAAAAGAATATTGTTCTGACGAGTTTTTTCATTTTATTTAATTTTAAGTGCGGCTTCAAATAATGTTCGCCACGAATCATCTAATTCATCTATTGTCATCCAACCATATTTGTATCCAAATTTATTCAAATCGGGATATAATATCATTCATGTCGCTTGTTCTGATTTACAAACTCTACTTCTCCAAATACCAGATCTTCTTCACTTCCGAACGAATGGTGTCGTTAAATTCAGTAACGTAGATTCCTTGTATTTCGTATTCTCCGTAATTGCGGTTGTCATAAAATTTTTCATCTTCTGAAACAAATTCCATTCTTGCAGGATTATAGATATATCTTGGCGTTGTAAAACTTTTAGTATATTTCAGGATTTCTTGTGAACGTAATATTTTATTGTATTCATACTTTTTTTTATCAAACATCATCGCATCAGGAATACAGATTTCACCATAATAAGTGACATTTAAATAAAACTGATTTTTCATAGGTTCCCACTTGTAAAAATTAGGGACCTCACGAAAAAAATAATTTTTATCACTATTGTTTTTTAACTTAAAAGTTACATAATACCTGTCTTCACTACAGATTGTATCAGGAGAAGTCTCTATGGATAAAGTAAATTCTTTAGATACAATTTCGTTGTTTTTGCCTAAAACTGACGAATATAAATCATGCCAATAGCCATAAGAACATGACTGTAAGGTAAAAGCCATAAAGAGCAATGTTATCACGGCAAAACAATATTTTTTAAAAGTTCCCATAATATGTAAGTGTATGCGTTTGTGCCACCATAATTATTATATTTTTTCAATATTTCATTATATTGTATTCTATAGATATTTATTCCCATTTCTCTCCTCTGATTATAGGCATAAGATTCTGTTGAATGAAGTCGGAATAGGAAATCAGCGAACAAGTGTTTTTATGCCATTCATATTTATCAATTATATCCTTTACAGATATTGACTGTTTCAATCTTGCATTCTTTTTTTCTATGACAATATCACATTCGCAAGAAAGTGAACTCACTGATACTGTAACGTCTTGTTTTAATCTGTAATTGACGAATGTAAGCGAGACATTCTTTCCGATATTAAATTCAGAGCTATGATAACCTTCAATGCAAAGAAAACTGAATACATTATATATTTCCCAAAACAGTTTCTCTTCTTCCGATAAATCATTTATATCATTACATTTGACTGTATTATTCCTTAATCCTTGATATTGGCAATTATCAATATGTTTCCACTTTTCACCCATAACAATTGACATAATATTTTCACGTATAAATTGTGAATATGCAATCAATTGTTCAGTTAGGTTTAAATTTGCGGGCAATTCCAAACAGTCTGTAATTGATATTGTTTTGGTAAACAAGAAAACTTTTTTATTGATTACGATTTTCCATTTCCATCTCATGAAAGTTTTTTCGTTAGGTTCGGGAAGAGAAATTGTTATTGTTTGATTTATATTATAATTTTTATAAACGACATATACGTCTCGTCCAGTGAAAAACTCTGAAGTTATATATCCATCATTTTTCAGAAATTCAAAAGCCCTACATATTTCTATAAAGGTACAGAATCCAGACGATAGATTACGCTCTTTTATTTCCATATAATTATTCTTATTTGAATGTTATAAAGATTTTATCACTTTCTGCGAACCATCTTTACTTTGCTTCCAATCATCCATTGTCTGAGGGTCTTGAGTCATAATGTCATAAAATAGTTTGTCAAAATCCCAATAATGTCTCAAAGAAAGATCTTTCAGATAATTAAACATATATGC
>SUWS01000068.1 GCA_015061365.1 Lentimicrobiaceae bacterium
GATGAATTCAACCACTAGCTGACAAGAATCTGTGCCTTGAGCAACCTTGAGCGAAAATTTTCCTTCATGATCTGTGATGGTTCCGGTCAATGGAGAATTATCCTTATAGACGGCAACAGATGCATATTCTACTGGGGAGCTCATTTCGTCGATTACTCGTCCGGAAACTGTACACTTCGCTTGTTGTGCATAGGCCTGTACCGGGATGATCAGCAGCGCAAGAAATATAATCCGTATGTATTTAATCATCTTGTAATAATTTAAGTTTCGCAAGTCAATCAAAAAACTACAGAAATTTTGAAAAAATATGCTTGCTTAGATAAAGATTCCGATTTATCGGTGTAAAGTTATGCAATTTGATTGGAAGAGCAAAACACTGAGGGGATTATGTTAATTGTGCCTTATTGAAGAGGGGAGAATAGACACCACTCCACTCATCACGCACCGTTTTCCATTGAGTGAGATTGAAGAGGCCTACCGCATATTTGAAAATAAATTGGATGGGGTGATTAAAGTGGCGATAATTTAGTATATTTGTAAATCTTTCAGCCTGTAACATACAGGCTCATTCTGGTTCTCCATCCACGATCAAATGGAACTTTACATATTCATTTAATATCTGTTAAGTTATGGAGACACCATTTTATTTGAGTATCCCCAGCGCTAAAACCATACTGGTTAGTGGAGATATTCATGGAGAATTCAATTCTCTTGTCTATAAATTATGCATCCAGTACAAGATGCATGATACATTGCTCATTGTTGCCGGTGATTGCGGTTTCGGATTTGAAAAACCAGAATATTACAAAAGCATTGTAAAAAAGAACAGTGCCAGAATGTCCCAAGCCAACAATTGGATAGTATTTGTCAGAGGGAATCACGATAATCCGGCCTATTTCAACGGAAATGCATTTGCATACAAGAGATTCATTGCCGTACCAGATTATACTATAATCCAGACATGCGGAAGAACAATATTGGGAGTAGGAGGGGGCATTTCAATAGACAGGATGTACAGAATCCAGAAATGGAAAGAGTATTGCCACAGAAACAGGGAATATCTCCATCTTCCCGACAAATCCCCATTTGCAAGGAATTTTTACTGGGAGAATGAACCGCCTGTATACGATGAAAGCATGCTTGAATCTATCGGGAAGAAATATGCAATTGACGCAGTTATAACACACACTGCACCGGTATTCTGTGAACTCAAATCAAAAGGGATGGTGGAACATTTTGCACAGAAAGATCCTGATCTGCTGGCTGATGTACAAAAGGAAAGGGAGACAATGGATTTGCTGTTCCACAAACTGATTGACGGCGGACATCCTCTCTGCAACTGGTATTACGGCCATTTCCATCAATCCTGGAATGCCATTATTAGCGGAGTGCAGTTCAAGATGCTGGATATAATGGAGTTTGCGGAAATACGTCCACTATAATGGTGGTACTGGGAACGGCTTTATGACCTGTCTTCTGAAAGGTCTAATAATTTTGATCATCTCTTTATTGCATGAATAAATAGATGAATAATTATCAATGGCATCTTTCAAAGTCCACCCTGGCGCGAATGTAAACTCACCATCAACAATTGCTGAAACTGTATATGCAGTATGCGTTTCCATTTGGGCACAATCCCAAGCAGGAACTGTTTTTACGTTCAATGTTATAGCCGTTTCCATTTAAAAATATTCTTCACCACAAAGGTATATAGAAGATTATTGTCAGCAGTCCTGAAAAAGAAAAAGTTTCAGAAAATTAGGACATAAAGTGATGTATATAAAAGAAGAACAGATTATGAAAAACAATGATGTTAAGATAGAATTTAATAGACAATTCTTTGTTGACCTTGCAAAATCTGCAGAATTGAACGTTTCGCATGTCAGACTATTATCGGATGTACAGGACCACGAAATAGTTGTCAGTAACAAGTTGCTCAGTATGCTTATTGAAGTACAAACTCAATTTGAACGGTTGGAAGCAATGGGCGACGACGAATTCAGAGCAATTCACATAGAATTACCTCGTCCTACTCCTGATGAATGGGGGAACTGTGAAGAAGAAATAGCTGAAGGTGAGTATAAAAATCGGGAGGAGTATATCAAAGATTGGGAAGCATATAACCCGACGGAAACTTATTGGTTCTATGTAAGTGTTGCGAGATACAATGAGTATCGTTCTTTGATATTCAACAACAAGAAACATCGGTATTTTGTAATCACCAACCATTCATCGTATGCACAACGAGGAACTGGCTTTCAAAACGGCCAATGGTATGAGGAGTGTTTGATTAAGATATTCTCATACTTGAAGAACTTGATTAATACCATAGAGTCTAATCCTGATGGTTATAATGAATATGTATCAAATAATCTCCCTTATCAGTTGCGATATGGTCGCATCGCTCGAAAAGATTTCAATAGGATTGAACCTCGTTTCAAGATAGAAGTTGAAGATAGGGAGTGGGCAATAAAAGCATTGGAAGCCTCAATACGAAATGAAATAGCAGAACCACTAAGTACAATGACTATAAGACAATACTGCAAGTATTTTCGTATAGGACATGAAGCATATGTCCGCTATTACCAGAAACTAGTACCTGAGTATACCAGACGTGTAATTCTGAGAGATACTCCCGAAGAACTGTTGGATGTAGCATATTACAACAAAACAGAACTAAAGCATATTGATGAGAAATACGATCTTGATAGTGAGGAAGATTTTAAGAAATTCGCGAAAGGCCACTATGGAGAGTTGGGTTTTTCACGTTTGAACATTTGTGCGTCAAATTTTCAAAGAAAGGGTTGGGTAATTGAGGTTTCAAACAGTTATTCCGCTTATGTTGATGTAGCAATAGATGTTGCAACTGCAATTTACAAGTCTGGAGTGCCATTGGAAATATATGATGCAGAAAAATTGATGAAGATTCTAAATGAAGAAGATTATGTTGGACTTATACCACGGACTTTCCATGACTACATGAATCACCACGATGAGGGAACAGTATATGAATTGCCATGGGAGTATCAACTTAGTGATAAGTCAGAATTTCTACTTACAAAAGCTCAATATGATGAAATAATCTCTCTTGCAGAATGGGATGAGATAGAAAAAGTTAAGGTTAAAAAGTGACGAATATAATTATGAAGATTCAATACAAATATGACATACATTTTATATAGCATAATAACAGAATATTTATAAGAAATTATAAGGTATTTATTTAATAATAAATTTATGAATATATGGTACGACAATCGCAAAATAGTTATAACTTTGCAGTATTGTGGGTGTTTTAACCTAAGTATAATATCGTATGGCAAAAGATAAAGAATATACAGTAATTGACTTGTTTGCAGGCTGTGGAGGATTGTCATTAGGCCTCTATCAAGCTGGTTGGCAAGGATTGTTTGCCATAGAAAAAAATGAATTTGCTTTTGCTACACTGAAAGCAAATTTAATAGATAAAAAGAAACACTTTGCATGGCCAGATTGGTTACCACAGACTGCGCATGATATAAATGAAGTTCTCAATAATTATTCTCAGCAACTAAAAAACTTGCGATGTAATGTGGATTTAGTTGCTGGAGGTCCGCCATGTCAAGGCTTTTCTATGGCAGGCAAGCGGATGAAGGATGATGTTAGGAATCAACTTATTTTTTCTTATATAAAGTTCATCAAGTTAGTGCAACCCAAGATGATTCTTTTTGAGAATGTCAAAGGTTTTACTTATGCTTTTAACAAAAAGAATCGAGATGGTGTAGAACCATATTCTCAGATAGTAATTAGGGCATTAGAGGGATTGGGGTATAATGTAAAACCTCATGTTATAGATTTTTCAGACTATGGGGTGCCTCAGCGTCGTAAACGTTTCATTTTAGTTGGAATTCAGAATGAATTAGGATCTCCAGATTCTTTTGAACAAATGCTTAAAGACAATCGGGATAAGTTTCTTGTGGAAAGAGGGTTGAATAAAACAGTTCTTCTGCAAGAAGCCATATCTGATTTGTTTCGAAGTAATGGAGAAGTCCCGACACCAGACCGCAAGGGCTTTAATTCTGGAAAATATGGAAATAGTGAATTGACCAATTACGAGATACTGATGAGAGGGGATTATCCTGATACACACGACGTACCCAACAGTCATAGTTTTGCCAAACACACGGCAGATAAATCAAAATGCTTCTTGCGTTTGTTGGCAGAATATCCGCAACGAGGAAAACGTATAGACGGGATTGCTCGTGAAGGATGGAAAATTAGACAGCGTGGAATCACAGTTTTAGACCCAAAGTCAGTTTCACCAACTATTACAGGACAACCAGATGACTATCTGCACTATTTCGAGCCTCGAATTATGACCGTTCGTGAATGTGCCCGTATTCAATCATTTCCAGATTGGTATGAATTTCAAAAGAAATATACTACTGGTGGACAGATGCGAAAAATAGAAGTGCCAAGATATTCTCAGGTGGGGAACGCTATTCCACCTTTATTTGCAGAGCAAGCAGGATATGTACTTAAACAGATGTTGAAGTATGGAAAAATTGCATTTTAAAACAAATGTTCAAATAAAAAGTATTATAGGTAAGGACCTTATCAATGATGATAATATTGCCATATTAGAACTAGTTAAGAATTCATTTGATGCAGATGCAAAAAGAGTTGATATTTCTTTTTGCAATCTAAAAAGTAATGATGATAAAGAAAATGAAACATTTTCAGAGCACACATCAAGGCTATTTATCCGTGATGATGGTGTGGGAATGGATTTAATCGATATTACTGATAAATGGCTAAATATTGCTTATTCTGAGAAAAAGTTACATCCTCGACAGTTCAATAGAATGATGGCTGGTGCCAAAGGTGTTGGACGATTTTCTTGTGACAGACTTGGACAATTCCTTCGTCTTTATGCAAAAAAAAATGGCAAGCAATGTATAGTACTAAATATTGATTGGAGAAAATTTGAGATAGATGATAAAACAAAAGAAATACAATCGGTAGATATAAATTACGAACTGATTGACGACAACTCTTTGGCACAAAAAGGGTTCCATAACTTTGAACATGGAGTTATTCTTGAAATTATTAAACTTAGAAGTAATTGGGTCTATACAGATGGTTATGTTTGGGATACTGATAAATTGTCTACTTTAAAGAAGTATTTAGAAAAACTGATTAATCCCAATCAAGCTTTTGAAAAGAATGATTTTGGCATTTATCTCAATGCCGAAGAATTCTTGCTGGAGAATTCACAAAAAGCATACAACGACCAATTCATTGGTAAGGTAGAGAATACTATTTTTCAAAAACTTGATTTTAAAACAACAAGTATTGAATGTAAATCTATTGAAGATGGAAGGTTGATTTTTACAACACTGAAGGATAAGGGGGAAACAATATATTGGATAAAAGAATTATCAGAGTTTTATCCAACCATACGTGATTTTAAAATTACTCTTTATTTTCTTAATACCTATGCTAAAGCATTCTTTACGAAACAAACAGGTATGCGTTCCGTTTCGTATGGGTCGGTATTTTTTTTTCTAAATGGATTCAGAATTCCTCCCTATGGCGAAGAGGGTGATGATTGGTTGAAATTAGATCAAAGAAGAGCACAAGGATATGCTCGTTTTATAAGTGCAAGAGATATTGTTGGTCAAATTGAAATATTGGACAGCAATAAGTCGTTTAAAATAGTTTCAAGTCGCGAAGGCTTAGTAAAAAATGAAAGTTTTTACAAACTGACAGATAGAAGGGACGGCTTGTTCTATAAGATCTTAAAGAGGTTGGAAAGATATGTTGTTGACGGGTTGAATTGGGATAGTATTCCTGAAGAAGATAAGAATAAGATACCTGAAATAGAAAAGAAAATCATAAGTGGAGAGCTGTCTGAGAAAGACTTGAATTATCAAGAAGACTTTGCAACAAAAAGAAGAAGAATTTATGAGAGCATTCATACTTTGATAAGCGCTTCTCCAAAAAAGGTTGTCGAACTCTATATTAATGAGGATTTGATAGAATCAAAGATAGCAGAGGCAAAACAGTTGGCGGAGCAAGAGTTCTCAAAGTTGATAGCAGATTTTGAGAAAAAGAAAATCTCTGGCGAATTCTTAGCACAACTTCTTGAAAAGAAGGCTAAAGAAAGTGAAGTCTTGTCCAAACAACTTATAGAATTCTCTAAATACACGACAAATGAAGCTACTGCAAAAGCAGTTGTTGAGATACAATCATATAAAGATATTGTTGAAAAGCAGGCAAATATCATCAAGTCTTTACAAGAAGAACTCAGAAAAAAAGATCAGGAATTATTAGACATTAAGAATAGCTCAGATAGAAAAGTTAATGATATAGAGCAAAAGTTGAAACAAGCTGAATTTGACAGGGATATTGCCAATCAAAAAAACAAATATTTGGAGTCAACTCGATGCATCTCTGCAGAAGAAGAGTCTTTCATTCATATTATTAATGTCTATGGTCAAGAAATCAATCCTGCTTTCAAAAGAATATCAGAAATTGTATCAAATAATAATGTGCCTGATGAACTCATAATGGAGATAAGCGTTGTAAGGTCTTTTTTTGAAAAGATATTTAATACAGCACGCCTTTTGACTAAAGCAAATATAAAGCAACTTGCAGAAAAAGAAATAATAAATCTTTCAGAGTATATTGATGAGTATATTAATAAATGCTCTGAAATTCTTTATAGAGATATTAAATTTACGGTCATTAATAGCGACAATGTTGATTATTATGGGGCTTATAGCCTATTGGATATTTCTGTCTTATTGGACAATTTGATTAGTAATGCTAAGAAAGAATCTGCAAAAAATATTCAAATAAATATTTTTCAAGAAAATAACAAATATATTATTGACTTTTCTGATTCTGGAAACGGTGTGGCTGATCCTACCTTAATTGGTGATAAAATGTTTGAGTTAGGTGTAACTACGCGTATTGGTGGCTCTGGAATAGGTCTGGCTTCAGTTAAGAAAATTGTATCAGACATGAAAGGTCATGTCTCCTTCTTAGGTAATAATATTTATTTAAAAGGTGCAACATTTAGAATAGAGTTTGATTTATGAGAACATATTGCTTAGTAATTGATGATGACAATCAGAAGGGATATTTTGAGAAAGAGATCAAAGAAGTCCTTGATAAAGATCGTATTGATTTGGTTCCAATCTACATTGAAACTAAAGATAGGATTTATATGAAGAGTGACTACTCCGGTTTTGACAAATCTTTAATAGAAAAAGATTGTATAAAAGCCATAAAGGATCATAATTGTTCTATAGTCGTATCAGATTATAAGATAGCGACGGATAATGATGGCTTTAACGGACTTGATATTCTGAATAGCATCTCTAACGAATATCCGCAGTTGTATAAAGTTCTTTATTCTGGTGGTGATATTGAAAAGGCAATCAAAAAGATACATAGCTCTTTGTCCGAAAAGATACCCACTGATAAACGAAAGCTAAATGACGTGCAGATAACTGATGCCATCAAACAGTTGAAGAAGATGGCGTGTATTAATGAACTGATTAAAGGAAAGGGATATGCAGAAACTGTAATCAAATATTTACGGTGTTCGCCTCTTATTTTACAGCAAACATTTCTTTCTCAGTTCAAGGAAGATTATCCAGAAATGTTTTTTCAATCTTGTTATACTCCATTCAAAGGGTGGAAACTGAAGGCTGTTGCAGAAGAGATTGAAAAAAAAACACCAAGAGGTGGTGATTTCCAACAAGCACTGATTTCCCAGGTTGTAGCTTACTTAATAGAAACAAACAAAGATGAGGATGAGTAGGTTGATTTGCATATATCCGGAAGACAAAACTACGGATTTTCTGATGCCTATTTACGAGCAATTGGAAACCCTCTCAAATTTTGTTGGATATCGTTTTGATACTAATGATTATTCAAAGACAAAGAATCTTTATAATGTTTTGAAACAATTAGATAATGATTATATTATCTTTTTCCTTGGACATGGTGCAAGCAATAAATTGTATGGTAGCGTTGATAAAGATGGCAACAAGTTGACATTGTTTGAAAAGACGAATATAAAGGATATTAAGAATACAAGCTTTGTAGGTATTGCTTGTCGTTCTAAAGATTTTGCATATAATCGTTTACTTAACTATATTGGATTTGGCGATATTATAAGTGACTATTCTGAGGTTCTGGAAGAGCGTAATTTCGGAGATCCTGATTATATGGAGTGGGCATCAGAAGAAGATATCATTAACTTTCAAAATGAGTTTGTGGGATCTATCGTCGATGCTATCAAATTATCAGAATGTGCGAATTTAAATTCATTATATAGTATGTTGAGATTAATTTTCAATAAAAGAATTGCCTCCCTATTAGTAAATAGATCTTTACAGAATTATAGACAAATTGCCGATATGTTATTCGATATAAATAATGAATTGTCATACTATACTACAACTTAAATGTTCCAAGATAGAGTTGAGGATAATTCAATTATAATGTGTTGGTAACTAATAAATTGACATAAATGATACAAAAAAATATACATTTATAGACTTTATGCAGAGAGAAAACAGGATTGTAAGATTCCAATGAAAGACTTAAATTATTACATAGAATGCTTTTCTTCACTTCATACAATGAAGATACAAGAAAAGCCCGCGCCACATAAAGCGTTGTTACTATTGTCAGTGATAGACCTTGTTGAGCAAGGGGTCATTACAGATTCATGTATTCCACTTTCTGATATTTTAGAAAAGCAATTCAAACATAACTCAATCTCATATTTGGGAGATAGTTCAACATATGATCCGAAGATAAATTATCCATATTATCATATGCGTTCTGAGCCGTTTTGGGAATTGGTCTCTACAACAGCAACCCCAGTTTTAGACATAAGCAATTATTCTATAAGCAACCTCAAAAAACATATAGCTTATGCACGCATTGATACAGAATTGCAAGAATTATTAAAAGATTCTAGTGCTAGAGTAAAACTTCGTGATGTACTTATTGTAAATTATATAGACTCACTTGATATTATAAATAAAGAAAACAATATGGATCTCGCATCAAAAGATATAAATCTAATTGAGAAGCTCAACAATCTTTTAAAAAGTTGTCAAGAATACGGAGAAACATATAAAAGTCTAATCGGACAAGGTGTATCAAATATTGCCAATAATTTTACATCTAGATTTAAGACTGATATACCAACAGTCCTAGAGCAATTTTTTTCAAAAGGGACATATAAGATCAAAGGTTCTATAGGACAAGGACGAGTTACTCAATGTCCTTGGATTGCAATTATGCATGGAGATGAGACACAAACGACGCAAGAGGGCGTTTATATTGTTTTCCTATTTTCTGAAAACTTAAGGAAGATATACATCACATTAGCACAAGGAGTAACAAAGACCTCGCAAGAATCTATTGTTGCAAATAGAGATCTAATCAGAAGTACTTTAAATTTTGATAGCGAACTTTTAAAAGAGTATAATGAGCTGAATATAAAAAATCCGCAATATAATAATTCAGCAATATACTCAAATGAATGGCCTGTAAACGACAACGAAAAGGGCTTAAAAATGATAAACAAATTCAAAGAAGCATATGAAGAATATATTGTAACCCAAAGTTTGCACAGAAGATATTTAGAAGATATTACTAGCAAAAAAAAGTCAATGATTGAATCGCATAAAGGAGAAGGAATAATACCTTCGCAAGCAAATATTCCGTTTTCTGTTAATTCCATCATCAAATACATCAACGCAACAGGCTTGCTCTATTCACCTTCTTTGATTAAGAGGTTTGCTTTTTCGTTGATGGCAAAGCGTTTCCTTATTCTCAGCGGATTAGCCGGATCCGGCAAAACACAGCTTGCGCTGGCTTTTGCCAAGGCATTAGTTGAAGACATGGAGAAACAGATGTGCGTTGTCAGTGTTGGGGCAGACTGGACAAACCGCGAACCGCTACTTGGATATCCCAACGCTTTAAAATCTGGCGAATACGTAAAGCCCGAAAACGGTGTATTGGATTTGCTGATAGAATCAAACAAACCAGAAAATGCGAATAAGCCATTCTTCCTTATACTTGATGAAATGAATATGAGTTATGTTGAGCGATACTTTGCAGATTTTCTTTCAGCAATGGAGAGCCACGAACCAATTGCTTTGTGGAAAAAATGCAACAATGAAAATGACTGTTGCAAAAACTATGTTCCTGAAAAGATTGGCTTGCCCAATAATCTCTTTATTATTGGAACCATTAACGTTGATGAAACAACATATATGTTCTCCCCAAAGGTGCTTGACCGTGCCAATGTAATTGAGTTCAAGATTTCAATAGATGAAATGGCAGAATTCCTTGATGGTGTCAAACAAGTAGATTGTTTATCCATTTGTGGTAATGCTGCTGGCATGGGAGCCGATTTAGTAAGATTGACAAATTGTAAGGAGTTTGAAAACGGGAAGGCAACGGCAGAGATATTAAAGGCCTTCTTTACCGAGCTAAAAAGTGTAAATGCAGAATTCGGTTATCGTTCGGCAACTGAGATATTCCGTTTCATTAGCCTGGCTCACAAAAATGATGACACAGCAGAGAAAATGAGCAAAGAGGAAGTGCTTGATGTTGCCATTCTGCAGAAATTATTACCAAAGCTACACGGCTCGCGCAAGAAACTGGAACCAGCATTAAAAGGATTATGGAAACTTTGCTTTGAAGCAAGCATAAAGGATACGATGCAGATATCACGCGAAAACATAGAGAAGGCAATCTATAAAGAGAGTGCCGACAAGATATTAAGGATGTATGAATCGGCTTATGCCAACGGTTTCACAAGTTTTGCCGAAGCATAATAAGCGATGTTGCAAGAGAAAAAACATCTTAAAATACCAATAAAGGGCAAATGTAGTGAAATTAAATTCTACATTTACCCAGAATCTTCAAAGGCAAAGCTGTATGAGGAGGATTTGTCGTGTACAAATGCGTCCAGATACCATTTGGTTGAAGGTTGTTCTTACACATATGAGTGTACAAGCGATGACGGCAACATTTATCAGCTTGAAGCCATTGAGGAAATAATCACACATCATAGGTCGGAAAGACACAAGAACGAGGGAAGAATAACAACTGGTATATATGTAGGCACACTGTCAATTAGCGTATTCAACGTTGCAACAAAAGAGATTTTCGGAAATATCGATATTGAAATAAGAAGCACGAAATCGGAGTACGAGACAGATTACAGGCAAATGCTTGGGGATATTGCTGAGTACTATACAGATCTTGTACTTCAGCAGGGTGCGCCTGTCACTCAAAGACTCGAGAGTAATGCACAAAGTTCGGCCAAGACCTTATACCAACGCTTTGCATTTGTAAAATCATTGATTGAAAGCGATGCTTTTTCTGAAGCTATACACAAGATAATTTCCAATCCAATAAGGAAATGGACTGATTCGAACATTCAGCGTAAGATAGATGGTGTCAAGAGGTTTACACGAAAGAACATAAAAGAAATCGCTTCGAACAATAACAGGATAAACCTAACCGAGAGTTACAGAAGAGGTATGCCTTCATGCTTGACAAGCATACCACGAACTATTGAAGTCGAATACAAAAAAGACACTATCGACAACCAAGAGAATCAGTTTATTAAATTTGTTCTCCGCTCTTTGTCCACGTTCTGTTGGGATCTTAAAGAGATGAAGAATGCTTCAAACCGCCTAAAAGTAGAAGCAGAAGCTACAATAGAGCTACTGAACATACATCTTGAAAACCAATTTTTCAGGCAAGTTTCAATGCCAACACACCTGAACATGAACAGCCCGGTACTCCAAAGAAAAGAGGGTTACAGGGAAATACTACAATCGTGGCTATTATTTGACCTTGCAGCAAAACTAAACTGGAATGGTGGCGATAATGTGTACAACGCCGGCAAAAAGAACGTTGCAACTCTTTATGAATACTGGTTATTCTTCAAGCTGCTGGAATTGATAAGCCAGTTCTTTGACATACAGGCAAAAGATAAACTACAACTTGTAAATTTTGATTCGGACAAAATAAATTTGAATCTCATACAAGGGAAGACCCGTATGGTTTATGGTCAACAAGAAACTTTATCAAGAAAGATTAATGTTGCTTTCTACTACAACCGCACTTTTAGCAAGGTGGCCGATGACAATGACCCGATACACAAAGCGGGAAGTTGGACTATGGCAATGCGCCCCGATTATACCCTATCGCTATGGCCGGGAGAAATAAGTGAAATCGAAGCAGAGAAGCAAGACCTTATTACACACATTCATTTCGATGCCAAATACAGACTAAACAAGATTACTCTTGAAGACACGAACTGCGAAGATGAAGATTTGTTAGTGGAAAAGGAAGAACAGGAGAGTGGCATATACAAAAGAGCAGACCTTTTAAAAATGCATGCATACAAAGATGCGATACGCAGGACAAGCGGAGCATACATTCTTTATCCAGGCACTATGAACAAATCAATCAAAGGTTTTCATGAGGTTGTTCCTGGGCTTGGAGCTTTCAGCATAAGACCAGGCCATTGGGAAGAGGATAGCATTTCTCTGAAGCAGTTTATTGCAGAAGTAAAAGCACATATGCTTGACAGAACATCGCAAAGAGAAAAGAACTCATATTACCAACATTACCTTTACAAGGAAGAGAACCCGACAATGGTAATGGAAAG
>SUWS01000069.1 GCA_015061365.1 Lentimicrobiaceae bacterium
AAATATGACCCTAAAATGTATATGATATATAAAGATAGACTTGATCAAAAATTTATTACTGCATAGATAAAATATTTTTTAAAATAATTGTAAATTAATTTGGATTTTAACATAGAATACGTGACACTAATATGGTTGTTCCCTCTACATATTAAAACAACCTAAACATTTTTCAACCATATTATGGTGCGTCTCATAAATTATATTTTTCATCGGTGTAATATGTCAGGAGACGCACCAATTACACCGTGTTCATTTTAAAGGTGTAATATGTCACGTCTCTACAGAGATTCTCAGATTTTCAGTTTCTTAATCTCCTAAAACTCTCTAAGAGAGTTCCAGTTGGACATAGATAGTTGCACCAAGGCTTCTTGATAAAAACAGATGCGACGATAATGACCGCAGCAAATATCGCGACTCCGAAGCCTATCGACTGATAGTTGAAAATCGGGAACGGCTCAACGACCGATAAGTCTAATCCTACTCCTAACGCAACTATCAACAATAAAACCAACAAAATAACTTTTCTGAAAACCACAAAGAAATTAAACACTTTAGATTTTACTGACGAAGTCTTTTGTCTGTTGCCTTTAGCCTTTTGACCAATAACTCCGACAAATTCCTGTGCCGCTCCGAAAGGACATAAATATTGGCAATAGAACGATTTCTTCGTGAATAAAGGCAGCAATATCGCCAATAGAGCGATGATTAATAAAGGTAGTTGTATCGCTAATGAAATTCCGTTTGTCATCCAGTTGTAGAACAATGCTAACGACAAGAGGCTATTGGTCCAGAATCCTAATATAGCGATGGAAAGCAGCAAGGTTACATATCTTAAGATTTTGGTTTTATTAGGATTAAAGAAACATATAGCTGCTAAAATCGTGACTAATACGATGCAGATATGCCGTGCGAGGAGCTTGCGGTCTATCGCCATTTTCCCTTTTTCTTTCGAAAGATCCTGCATCCTTACCTGCAACGACTGCGCAACCGCAATAGAAGTGAAAGTACATCCGCTGACAGCGTCAACATTGTAAGTCGAAGCTTCCTTAGGAGTGAGTCCGTCCCATAAATCTAAATATCCGCTGTTAATCACCTTATTCAAGTAACCGCGCGTCTCCCTGTTCTCACAAATCTCCACTTCAGATATTCTATCATTTTCATCGAGAAAAATCGTCAAAGGCGTTGTCGAATTATATCCGTAAATCTCGTCACTGAAAGGCGAAGTGTTGACAATAGTCCCTATCTTATTTCCATCATCAAACACATTATACAGATTCACATCTTCCAAAGCAAGGCTGTCGGCCTCAGGAAAATTCTTCTTCGCATCATCTAAGGTAAGAGTAAGATTATATTTCGGTTCAGCTGAACTTTGAACTTTGAGCGTTGAACTCTGACTGCTGATGATATTTTCAGCGACAAAGAAAAGAAGCATAGCTACGATAAGATAATTCAATATTTTATTGATGATTTTCATAGTATGTTTGATAAAAATTGAAACAACTTATAAATAATTTTGACGTCACAAAAATAGCAATCTTTTTTATATTTTTTCTTAAAACAAAAATTATATCGAATGATTTTATAACTTTGCGAACTAATAAAAAAACGATCCCATGAGAAAGATTCAAGACGACAACAAATTATATTCTTTTTTAAGACCATACGTAGATTATCATGTAAGAAAGTCTTTCCGACGTTATAAAGTTGTTGGTTATGACAAAATTCCGCAGAATGCCGCATGTATTTTCGGAGCGAATCACACCAACACCCTGATGGATGCGTTAGCACTTCTCTGTATGAACCACGAGAAAAAGGTCTTCATTGCGAGAGGTGATATTTTCAAGAAGCCGGCCATAGCTAAGATAATGTTTTTCTTGCGTATCCTTCCGATTTATCGTATCCGCGACGGATTTAAAAGCGTGAAAGACAACAATGCGGAGATAATCGATAAGGCCGCCGATGTGGTACGTGACGAGGTAAAACTCTTCCTCTATCCTGAAGCTGCACATAGAACCAAGCACTCTCTCCGTCAATTAAGTAAAGGAATCTTCCATATCGCCTTGAAAGCCAATAACGACTTCGGTCATGAGAAACCTGTCTTCTTAGTTCCTACAGGAATAGAATACGGCGACTATTTCCGCTATCGTTCTACGGTACTGATAAACTTCGGCGAACCTATCAACGTGACGGAATATGTCAATAATCATAAAGATGAAAATGAAGCTGTCATTCTTAACAACTTACGCGAAATGTTCACCGAACGTCTGTCGAGACAGATTTCGTACATTCCAGACAATGAAGAAGATTACGAAGCCATCTGGGAAATGACGAAGATAGAATCAGGGTTAGAAGGCGATTTGAAAGAACGTCTCGATAATAATCAAAAGACGATAAAGGAGATCTTGGAGTGGAAAGAAAAAGAGCCTGAGAAGGCGAAAGAGAAATTCGAGAAAATCAATAAGTTCATAAAGAAACGTAAGAAGAAAGGTATCTCCGTTACTTCAGTCACCAAGAAAAACATCTTCGGAACAGCATTGTGGAAAACCTTGGTGGCGATATTGGGACTACCTTATTACATTGTCGCCGCAATAGCGAATCTCCCGATCTGGTTGGTAACAAAAATCCTCAAAAACAGTTTCAAGGACAAAGCCTGGGGCAACACCGTCAGCTTCGGAGTCGAGTTTGTGTTACACCCAATCCTGACAGCTTTATGTATCATACTCACATTCTGCTTCTTGCCATGGGAAATCGCGACATTGTCGAGTCTGCTATTCTACCCGTCATATATGTACTTCGTCGATTTCAGCGAGTTTCTAAGACGATGGATCTCTGATGTGAAATGGATGTTTAATAAGAAACTGAAAAGCAAAATCAATTGATATAATCAATCGGTCTCGCAAAGACGCAAAGATCGCAAAGTTTATTAGTAATTAATCAGTCTCGCAAAGACGCAAAGATCGCAAAGTTTATTAATAATCAATCGGTCTCGCAAAGACGCAAAGATCGCAAAGTTTATTAGTAATTAATCAATCTCGCAAAGACGCAAAGATCGCAAAGTTTATTAATAATCAATCGGTCTCGCAAAGACGCAAAGATCGCAAAGTTTATTAATAATCAATCGGTCTCGCAAAGACGCAAAGATCGCAAAGTTTATTAATAATCAATCGGTCTCGCAAAGACGCAAAGATCGCAAAGTTTATTAATAATCAATCAGTCTCGCAAAGACGCAAAGATCGCAAAGTTTATTAGTAATTAATCAATCTTATAACCCAAAATCAAAATGAAAATGAAAGACATAACTTACGACATAATTAATTGTGCTTACGAAGTTCACAATTATTTAGGACCTGGATTATTGGAGTCCGTTTACCACAAAGCTTTAATTTATGAATTAAAATCAAGAGGATATGAAGTAGAATCAGAAATTCCTATTGACATCGAATATAAAGGAGTTAATGTTGGCAAGAATTTACGAATAGACATTTTAGTTAATGAGGAAATCATCCTTGAACTTAAATCTGTTGAAAACGTCTTACCTGTACACAAAAAGCAATTATTAACATATCTGAGATTACTAAACATCCAAGTTGGATTATTAATAAATTTCAATGTCTCTATTCTAAAGGAAGGCATTACAAGAATAGTAAATAATTTTGTAGAATGATATTCTGACAAAATAACTTACAAAAAGATTTTGCGTTCCTTTGCGTCTTTGCGAGAAAAAACAGATTTTAAAAAACCCTGATTCTCATTCCTTCTGAATATCCTGAGAATTCGGGAGCGTATAAGCTTTGTATCAGAGCATAACCGTTGCTGAAATCTCCTTCTTTCGTGACGTACATCGAGTAACTCACGCGATGCTTCCCTTTCGGAAGTCTGTCGAAATAAAATCCCATATACGTGTCGCTATTGCTTTGATAATAAAGCATTCCGTCAGAATAATTATATCTCGACATCTGCTCCGTCGGCTCAAGACATGCCGCTCTTAAATCTTTCAAGAAGACGAACTCCATATCTTGCGACGCTTCAATGGTGAGATTGACAACGACTTTATCACCGACTTTAAGTTCAGTTTCTTCAATAGGAACGAGATATTTTCCGTTTTCATTTACGCGCTCAACAAACAACTCTCTCTCGACTTTCAACGGACTCTCATGTTTTCTCACCTCATCGATAGAGACAAAATACTGACGGAACAATCCTCCCCATACTATATTATCGGAATTGTTTTCAATCGTAAGATTATCAATATTTTTCATCTCATCAGCATCCCAATATTTCTGAATGAAAATATCATCCGAACCTTGAACCTTTATCATTACTGACGATTGACCGCTGACCGCTAAAATAGCATATATCGCATCGACGCTCGATCTCGCGTTTTCCCACATATTGGTACGTTTGTTATTGAGAAGTCCAATCATCATCTCATTGAGAATCCGTGCATCAGGATTTATCTCCTTGAATGCTTCCATCACCAAAGTCTGCGTCGTGACGTCTGTAGTGTTTTTAAGTTGCGACATTCTTTCCTTCAACGACTTCATAATGAGTTGCGCTGTTTTGCCTTTACCTTCACGATATAAAATCAAAGCGGTCTTCGCTTGTAAAGAGAAACTCAAATCATGCCAGTCTGTTTCCAATTTCTCGATAAAGAACGACTTAGCATTTATGTATTCTTCACTCTCATTAGACTTAAAGAAACTTAAGGAATATAATTCATTAATAGAATATGAATTAGGATTAAATGTCAGGTCTTTGTTCTTATAATAATTATAATCATCAATGATTTCTTTTCTCATATAATCGGCGGCATTGTCTGAAATAATATCCACCAATCTTTGTTGGTCATCGCTAAGATTTTCAATGACATTCATCTTATAAAGTCTGCCGAAACCTCCCAAGATATATTGAGTAATGAACTGACTTTCCGGCATTTTTGGGAACCACGACCATCCACCATTGACACTTTGCTTTTCTTTAATAAGATTTAAGACTTCATCGGTTCTATATCTCAAGGCATTAACATCAAATAAATTAGCGATTCTCGATTTCTGTTCAGCTTCAGTTTTCGCCTCCATAACCCATGGCGTTTCCTGTAACATTATCGCTTTGAGATTCTCGTCTTTTTCCAATTGCGACATCAATGCATCTGGAGTATTAATATTCCAATCCTTAATATAATTTAACAAATTAGGAATATTATGAGCGATATAAGAAGCAAGACTATTTGCGTAGAAAATATTAAACGCCACATCGGCATGTTCGCCTGTTTCTTGCGAGAGATACGGCAAAGCTTGTATCGCATACCAGACAGGATTGGAACAATAGTTCAACGTAACACCTTGATTTCTTTCATTTTCATTATTAAAATCAAAATCGAATGTCTTTTCTGAATTAGCTTCTACCGTTATCGGATAAGTCTCTGTCATAAAGACTTCGTCGCTTAAGATAGGAAGAAGACGTTGCTCAGCATCAGAGAAGTTTTCCGTCTTGACACTAAAACGGAACGCCAATAAATTCGTTTCATCATTTTTAATTCCAACTTTCCATCTCACTGATTTACTGTCGCCTTCTGAAATATCATCAATAATAATTTCTTTATCGGAGAGAATCAGATTCAAAGGTTGCATTGTCAACGCATCGAAGATTTCTAATTTGGCAGTCGCGACTTCAAAATCTGTTGACTGTTGTCCGTTGTCTGTTGTCCTAATAACATTCGCCACCATCCAGAGCGTGTCGTTTTCATAGCAGAAACGCGGCATATCGCTCATTATCATAAGAGGCTTCGACGTAGTGAACGTTTTGTTTAACGTTCCGGTTTTCAAGTCTTTAGTATAAGCGAGCATCATCAGATTCCAGCGCGTCAGAGCATCTGGCATAGTGAAAGAAAACGTAAGACTTCCGTTCTCATTTGTTATCAGATTAGGATAGAAAAACGCCGTCTCATTGAAGTTTTCTCTCACTAAAGGTTCTTGGTTTTCAACATTTTGTTCTTCTTGATTAGCAGCATCATCCCATGAATCGTCACCATTATTTGATGCTTCTCTACTTGACTTTTCTGCCACCATCATCGAATACATTATTCCACCACCTGCAAAACGCGGCGAACCAGAATAAGGTGTTATTCCCACCATCGACAGCAAGAAATAATCAAAAACTCCTGGACCAACATAGTATTTGAAACTTGCTTCAGAATCAAAGTCTTCAAAACTAAAATCTGTTCTTGGAGGAGTGGAATATCGAGTTTCAGGAATGACATTCAAATTCCACTTATTCTTAGCGAACACATCTAATGAAGCGTCATACATAGAAGTCAAAACGTTAGCAACACCAGACTCATCGCCATCGCCATAGTTCTTAACAGTAAGATTCCATTTCTCTTCAGTTCCTGGAAGCAAGTTGTCGCGCTCAACATCCAATCGTATGTCTAATCTTAAATTTTCGTAAGGAATAGCGACTTCATGTGTCACGATATTTATCGTATTATTTTTAACAAAAAATGCCTGGAATGATATTTCACCTCTATCTTCTTCCTTGAGTTTATATGGAATTGTTAAAATTTTATTACTTATCGTCTTACGTCCATAATGACGGACTTCATTTCCATATTTAATCATATAATAGACATTCACATCATCGGCGGAACTTCCTAAATAAAAATTAACATTTTCGCCTGGTTGCGCCGTTTTCTTGTCATAATAGGAAATGCACATCGTCTCGTATGGCATCTTATTACTATGATAATCAATGATTGTCAATTCGACAGAAGTCTTTGCCAACTCATTATCAGCGGAAGTCAATTCGACAACATATTTCCCTATTCCTAAATTTTTATTAACATCTTGGAACAAACCATATTTGCCATTAACAACAATGACGTCTTCATAAATTAAAGTAGAATCTTGTGGAAGATGTCTGTTGTCCGTTGTCTGTTGTCCGTTTGAAGACATACGTCCGTATGTCTCTACGTGATATATTTTTCTTATGATTTTCGCTTCAACGGGATTTTCTTTAAGATTTTTAACAGTGAAATTAATTAAGTCGAGACTGTCTTTAAAGACAAATTCATTTTGATTCTCTATATCGATAATCAAGTCAATTACCGAAGCTTTCAAAGTGTATGTCTTTGATTGCGTCTCGCCTTGAGCATTAGTAACATCGACAGTCACAATATATTCATAAACAGGTAATTCACCTTTATCTTTTTTATCAGGAATAAGATTAAAACTTATATTGAAGTTTCCTTTTTCATCAGTGGTTCCTTCACCGAAGGCTATTTGTTTTTCATTGCCGCTATAATTTTTAAACCACCAATAACGATATGGGAAATAAGTGCGACGAACGACTGTATATTTATAATTAACATTATCCAATCCGAATCCTGCGTAAGCTTTTACCGAACCTGTCAATTCTACTTCTTCATTAAGTTTAAACGACTTATCTGGATTATTGAAAGTAATTTCAAAAGTCGGACGTTTATATTCTTCCACTTTGAAATTGACGCTACCGCTTTCATTGCTGACGGCGAAATATCCGTTTGAAAGATTTTCAGGAATCAAGAAACTTCCATCGAAAGAACCGAATTCGTTGGTGGTAAAAGTCTGTGTCGCAACTTCTTGCCAGTTGGAATCCCTCAATGTCACCTTCGTTTCTTTTCCAACTACCAATTCTTTCTTTTCTGAATTTTCATTAAGAATTATACCTTTAAAATAGACTGTCTGTCTCGGACGATAAATCGCTCTGTCGGTAAAGAATGTCGTTCTTTCAGTCAACTTCTCTTCATTTTGATAATAATGAGATATATACAAGTCGGAAAGCAAGATGTCATTTCCCTTAGAGAGTTCTATATGATATTGATTATTAATATTGTCAGGAAATTTTGCACAACCATTTCTGTCGGTTATAAGATTATGCAAATCTTTTTTAACATATTCCCTTTTCTTATAATCGTAATTTCGTTCAAAAATATTAACATTTACGTCTTTTATAGGTTTTCCGCTGTCTCTGTCAAGGACATAAATCACCTGTTCATCATTCTCTTTTGTAACGACATAACTTAAATTACTTACTTGGAAAGAATGAATCGCAGGATAATCCATATTTGTCATATCGAAATTATCGTCTTTAGAAAATAAAATATAATAAGTTCCACAATCTAAACCCGGTAATTCGTATGAGGAAGTATGTTCTATATAATCCTTGTCATCTTGAATATCAATGTAATTCTCGACGATCAATTCTTTTTTAACAATTTCTTTTGCAAATTCTTTCTTATCGTGATAGAGTTTGTTAAGATAATTTAACTCTTCAGGCGTAACCTTATAAATCCTATAATGAGGTTTACTTAAATTTTTATAAGTAAGTCCTACAGAAATATTCTTATCAGGAAGTTGCACGTTCTGCATATAGAATCTTAATTCTTTATTTAATATTTCCGAACGTATTGCTTCACAGCTCTTAGCACCTTCGCTATCAGGGAATAATCTTATCGCTTCATCGCAAATGTCTATAGCCATAGCCAATGTGGAAGAAGTCTGTTGTCCGTTGTCTGTTGACTGTTGACTTAAAACAGCTCCCGCTTGCAACTCCATTACGGATGTCACTAACGGATTATCGATATTTTCATTCTTAATTTTTTCTAAGGAATTAAAGTAGGTTTCATAATCTTTGGTGGTCTTATATTCATATTTTAGTTTCTTAATCTCATTGTAGATCGCAGCGTCGTTATAATTATTTTTCTTATCGAAATCAATCAGTTGCTGATATAATTCTGAGATGCCATACAATGACGTCTCCACAGAGTTGCTGCGATTTATTTTATAGTCAATTATCTTGTGCAAGACATAATCATAAAGTGTCGGTTCGATTTTAAAGTCAAATTCTGCCGTAATGTCTTTGATTGCAAGAATATCTTTATACGATTCAGCGGAATTATTCTGTAACGATTCTATATCATTAAGCGAGTTTTCATAATATTTATTAATAACTCTTTTGAAAGTCGCCTCATCCCAGAATTTCATGGACAAAGTCTGTTGTCCGTTGTCTGTTGTCTGTTTACCATTATATATCGGAATGTTATTTTTTATTAAGTTATTATTAAAGATCATATATGTTTCATAAAGAGAAGCGATTGCGATATTGAAAATCGCTCTTTCTGGTTCTTGGAGATTCGCGACATTTCTCACTGCGAAATTTATTGATGTCTCGAGAGGTTCTTCTTCGCTCAACTCAAAAATTCGGAAACGATAGAGATAAGATTTCAGTAATTCTTTCTGGTTGTTCTCTTCAACAGCTTTTTGTTCAATTTTATTAAGAATAGTCTCTGCCGACTGAGGGAGTCTGTTATCTAAATTTTCATTAAGATCTTTCCATAAATCGTTGTATGATTGAGCGTTGACTGATAGGAAAGAGAGCGTAAAGATTATTAAAAAAAAATTGATCCTCATTTTTGATAAGATTTGATTGTCTCAAAACATTCAAAAATAGGACCAATCTTTATTAAAATCTGAGAATCTGAAAATCTGAGAACCTGAAAATTCTCAGATTCTCAGGTTTTCAAATTTAAAAATGGACAAAGTCCGTTGACTGTTGACTGTTGTCCGTTGACAATTAAAGATTCGCTTTGAAATACTCGGTAATCTTTGTTACCAAGTGTGCTCTGTCGGGACCGTAGACGTTATGGTCGTGACCAGGATAAACGAAGTAGTCTAATTGTTTTCCGTTGTGGATACAGTTTTCGACGAATACCAATGAATGTTGCCAAACCACTACAGGGTCTGTAGTACAATGTATTATCATCAGTTTACCTTCAAGTTTATCAGTTTTGTTTTCTAAGCTTGTGAGTTCGTAGCCTTCAGGATTTTCCTCTGGAGTATCCATATAACGTTCGCCGTACATGATTTCATAATATTTCCAATCCATCACCGGTCCGCCTGCTGTTGAGACTTTAACGTCTTCAGGATAATGTATTTTCATGTTTGTACTCATGAAACCGCCGTAGCTCCAGCCGTCTGTTCCGATACGTTCTGCGTCGACGTATGGAAGAGTTTTAAGATAATCGATACCGACTTTCTGGTCGCGCATCTCTGCCTGTCCGCATTGACGATGTATCACTTGTTCGAAAGCCTCGCCTCTGTCGGCGGAGCCTCTATTATCTAATGTGAAGACGATGAATCCTTCTTGTGAGAGATAATGCAAGTAAATGCCGGCACCAGCTGTCCATTCGTCGGTAATCATCTGTGCGTGAGGTCCGCCATAGACATAAATAATGACAGGATATTTCTTGTTCTCATCAAAGTTGTAAGGCTTGATCATACGTGTATATAATGTCTGTCCGTCTTCAGCTTTCAGCTCACCTAATTCTATCGTACCGATGTTATAATCTTTCAAAGGGTCGGTGGCTTCGTGTAAACGTTTGACATATTTACCGTTAGCATCCATTATATCGACATTTCTCGCGACGTCGGTGCTTGAATATGAGTCGATGAAATACTTTCCTGATGCGCTTGGTGTCACGCCGTGAGTTCCGTGTTCTTTAGTAATCTTGACTTTCTTGCCGTTTCTAAGATTATGTTTGTAGAAATGACGTTCCAAAGGACTTACTTCTGTTGAAGTGTAATAGATATTATTTCCGTTCTTGTCGAAACCTTCGAAAGCTGTGATTACGAAGTCGCCTTTTGTGATCTGTTTTACTTCTTTTGTTTCCACATTATGTTTCCAGATATGATAGAATCCGTCACGTTGAGCCAACCACAAAAATTCCTTGGTGTTATTCGGTAAGAAATGAGCAGGTCCGACAGGTTCAACATATTGTTCGTCTTCATCTTCAAAGATGGTTTGCAGATAATCGCCGTTCAATGCGCTATATTCGTTGAACTTAAGATGATTCTGACCACGATTCAGAACGCCGATATATACTCTTTCATTATCAGGATTCCATGTTATTGAAGTGAGATATTGTTCTGCCGGCTCACCAGTCTTGACAATCAAATCTTTGCCTGAAGCTACATCATAAACGTGTAATTTGACTTCATGACTTTTCATGCCAGCCATAGGATATTTTATCGGTTTTGCTGTAGCGACACGTTCTGTGACATCGACGAGAGGATAATCTGTAACCATGCTTTCGTCCATATTGTAATAGGCGAGTTTGTTACCATCGGGCGACCAGAAGATACCACCGTTGATAGCAAATTCGTTACGGTGAACTGATTGACCTGCAATAACATTTTCAGGATTGTTTGTCACTTGTATTTGTTTATCGCCATCAGCGAAATAGAGATTATTGTCGATAGTATAAGCCACTTTCAGAGAAGGAGTTGTGATTGTATAATTTTCAGCATCTGACGGAACGGAAGTAACTTTCTTGATGTTCTTTGTTTTTAAATCAAGGAGGTTGAGGTTGATGCTGTTATTGTTTTTGTCGAAGCTATAATAATAAGCTTTTTCAGCATCTAACCAAGTGAGGTTTGGAAGACGTTTCACGCTATCGATTCCAGCTTGATTCAAGTATGAGTTAACTTGATCTAAGGTCAGGAAGACTTTTGCTGTCTTGGCATTAACATCCTGAATCATAAGATTGTTAGGATTTTCGGTGTCGGTGAAGAGATATTTGTCTGCATTAGGAAGCCATTTAACGTTTTTACCGACGGGATAGATGCTGCGATTCATGTAGGCGGCATCGTTTGGAGTAAGCATCTTCTTTTCTTGAGCGAAGATTGAACTTACTGAAAAACAAACCAAAGCGATTAATAATAATGTTTTTTTCATAATATAAATTTTAAATTTTCAATTCGATTGAGACGCACCAATTACTTATTGTTTATTCTCAAAGGTGTAATATGTCACGTCTCTACATTAATTTTCAACTTTCAACTTTCAATTTTCAATTTTCAATTCCATTGAGACGCACCAATTACTTATTGTTTATTCTCAAATGTGTAATGTGTCACGTCTCT
>SUWS01000070.1 GCA_015061365.1 Lentimicrobiaceae bacterium
TAATTTTCAATGGCGTAATGTGTCATATCTCTACCATAATTTTCAATATTGCGAGACGATAGTTTTGGCGTGAGTTTGTTGGGTAAGATCGATAAGATTTATCTTGGAAAGATACATCAGGCTATTTCACAAAAATTTCTTAAATTTGCCATTCACATTATTCCTTAAAAACTATGCAACTGAGAAAACTCATAGATTCACCATACGGACTGCGTTTCATCTTAGATGAGCTCTGTACCCATTCCTCATATTCAAGAAAACTCTTGTTGGAAAGCACGATGATGCACGACAGAGAATCAATAGAGAAGTCATACTCCGTGTTGAAAGAGTTTTATAATGTCGTTGAAAATGACGATAATAAGAATGCGATTCAGACCTTGCAGTTCAAACTATGTAAACTGAAAGACATCAATAACACCATCTCACGTCTCAGTTCCTCGACAGTCATCGACGACATCGAACTTTATGAAGTGAAAAGTCTCGCGCTGTTCTCCGCCGACGTTAAAAATATTTTAGAAAAGTTAAATCTTATTAACGTCATCGAAATACCGACACTCGACGATGTTGTCAATATTTTAGATCCCGACGGACTTCGCATCGCTACCTTCTATATCTATGATTCATATTCCGAAGAACTCGCTGTCTTACGTAAGAAGTTGAAAGAAAAGGATTTCTATCAGGAAGAGATTTATAACAAGGTGATGGAAGTTGAAGACGCGATAAGAGCGAAACTCTCGGAAGCATTGAAGCCATTTGTACATGATTTATGTGAAGCCTTGAACGCATTGGCAGATGTAGATTTGAATCTCGCTAAGGCATTGCAGATGAAAGAACTCGGACTCTGTTTCCCGACGATTTCCAACGATAATGTCGCCACTTACAAAGGAATATTTCATCCTGAAGTTAAAAATATTTTAGACAAAGATAAAAGAGAATATCAGAAAGTCGATATACAATTCGGCATGAAGCCAGTCATCATTATGGGAGCCAATATGGGAGGAAAGACAATAGTTCTCAAGACTTTGGCTATGAGTCAATATCTGCTGCAATTCGGCTTTGGCATACCGGCAGACTCAGCCGAGATGATGATTTACGACGAGATATTCTGTCTCACCACCGATGATCAATCCCTGAACAAAGGACTCTCTTCATTTGCGGCAGAGATGAAAAACATCGACGTCGTTATCAAAGCATCGCATGACGACAAGAAAATATTCGCTCTCATCGACGAGCCGGCACGCAGCACAAATCCAACTGAAGGCACAGCCTTAGTCTCGTCCTTAGTGAAGCTGCTACAAGACAAAGACATGAGCCTTATCATCGTGACGCATTATAACATAAAGACATACAACAACAAATGTCTTCGTGTGAAAGGACTTGAAAACGGCAAGATGAACTATGAGTTAGTCGAGACCCACGAAGGCGAGGTCCCGCACGAAGCACTCAACATAGCAGAAAGACTCGGCGTCGCCCCGCAATGGATTCAGATGGCGAAAGAGATCTTGGAAGAGGGGAGATGATTTTGACATAAGGAAATATGCAACTTTTGTTAATCTACAATAATTGATAATAATATGGATAAAGATCTAATCATAAATAATACTTTGGGAGCTACTGATGATTATAATCTTTTGGTGAATAATATATCAGTTCTTTGGAACAATGCCAAGGAAAAAGCTATTACTGCTGTAAACACAGAGTTATTAGAGGCAAATTGGCGAACAGGTCAATATATTGTAGAATTTGAACAAGGCGGAAAAGCAAGAGCGGAATATGGCAAACAGTTGCTTGTAAAGCTTTCAAAAGATCTGACAATAAAAAATGGAAGAGGGTTCAGTCGCTCTAATTTGCTTTATATGAGAAAGTTCTATCTTTTGTTTCCAAAAAGTGAGACAGTGTCTCACATATTGACATGGAGTCATTATTTTGAAATACTTAAATGTGATGATCCGTTAGAAATGAACTTTTATTTGAAGCAATGTATCAATGAAGGCTGGAATGTACGCGAACTGAAACGTCAGATGAAAAGTTGTCTTTTTCAACGACTTGCATTAAGTACAGATAAAGAAGGAATATTGCATTTGGCTAATGAAGGACATCAGGTGATGAAACCTCAAGATATTATCAGAGATCCATTTGTACTTGAGTTTACAGGTCTTCCGCAAAAGAAAAGATATAAGGAAAATGAATTGGAGGCCGCATTAAAAGCCAATATGGAACAGTTCCTGTTGGAATTAGGAAGAGGATTTGCATTCATAGGTCGTCAATATCAAATGCACATTGGAAGTCGTGTTTTTAAGGTTGATATGGTTTTCTATCATTGTATTCTCAAATGTTATGTACTTATAGATTTGAAACGTGCGGAAATAAAGCATAACGACATTGGGCAGATGAATCTCTATCTGAATTATTTCCAAACAGAAGTATGTCAGTCTGATGATAATCCGCCAATAGGTATTGTACTTGGAGCGCGAAAAGATGAATTATTAATGGAATATGCCTTGCAAGGAATCACGAATCAGTTGTTTGCAGCAAAATATCAATTATATCTTCCTAAACGCGAAGAATTACAAGCCCAATTAGATTTGCTTCTTGGTAATCACATTTAATTCTTCTCACGCTGGATTTCAATGGCGAAAGAAATTTCAGAAGAGGTGAGATGATGTTAGTTGCATTTTAGCGAAATAGAAACAGACTTTTTTTACACTTTAGCGAAATAAAAAATGTATTAATTTGCATTTTAGCGAAATAAAATTATATCTTTGCATTGTGTTTTAAAATGTTACGCTATTATGACAACTGAGAAGAAAATACTTCAGGTAATTACAGAGCAAAAAGAATATATTAAAGAATTTAAAACCGAAAAATTAGTCAGTAGAAAGGAAGAAAATCTTTTTGAATTTGACAGTTCGTTGGCGCAGGTTGTTATAGGAGTTCGTAGAAGTGGAAAATCAACGATATGTCATAAAGTTCTTATAGAGCAAAACATAGAATATGCTTATGTTAATTTTGATGACGATCGTATGGCGGATATCAGAACAGAAGATCTGAATACCGTCTTGTCGTGTATATATCAAGTATATGGATCTGATATTAAATATCTGTTTATAGATGAGATACAAAATGTTGACGGTTGGTATTTATTTGTAAACAGATTATTACGAACAAACGTAAGAGTGTTTGTTACAGGTAGTAACGCCAAGTTGTTAAGCGGAGAATTAGCGACACATCTTACTGGCAGATATAATGAAATTCGCCTTTATCCATTTTCGTTTTCAGAATATTGTGATTATCATAAGATCGACACTCAAAGTATCACAACAAAGGCTGATGCGGAAAGAAAGCGTGCTTTTGTGGAATATGTTAACGATGGCGGATTTCCTGAAATTCAAAGCCTTAGAAATAAACGTGTATATATTCAAAGCCTGATAGAAGCAATTTTAACAAAGGATATTCAGAAACGTTTTAAGATACGTAATGTTGATACGTTACGAAAGATAACGCATCATCTGATAAACAATATCTGTCAGGAAATTAATTACGATGAAATTTCAAAACTTTTAGGCGTTACAGATAATACTGTAAGGAAATATGTGGATTATTTGCGTCAGGCTTTTTTGATACAATCACTTACCAAATATTCTTACAAAAGTAAAGAAAGGATACGAAACGCCAAGGCGTATATCATAGATCCTGGACTTCAAAACAATCGGGATAATGCTTTTGCGTCAGAAAATATCGGATGGAGGTTAGAGAATGTAGTGTATATTGAGTTGTTACGCCGTTGTTCAAATAACTTTCTTGACATATACTACTATAAAGCCAATGCCAGATCCAAAGAAGTTGACTTTGTGGTTTGTAATCAGAATAAGACTGTCGAATTGATACAAGTTGCATGCGATATTGATAATGTCAAGACATATAATAGGGAAGTATCGTCATTGATAAATGCCTCAACGTTATTAAATTGCGACAAACTCTCGTTGATAGCATTTACAAACACACGAGACGTAGAATTAGATGGAAAGCTCATTCATATAGTCTCTGCAACAGAATGGCTGTTGGGAATTTGATTTACAGGCTGTTTTTAAGACAATAGGCAATAGATTTTGGGTTTGTATGGGCGTATATGTTTTGTTAGTCGAATTATTAAATGATATTTCTACCTGCTTGACACAATTCTCTATTTTAGCCACTTGTCCAAAATTTTCTTCTTCTGTTCGGTGCAGGTTGACATTACGACCTTGGCTTTTGAAATCTCAGCTTCGTATGTTTCGATCTCTTTTATAGCTTTTTTCTGTTCGTCAACTGGTGCAACATGCACTGACAAACTCTCAATCCTATCAATAGATGCACGGTAACTGCGCTTAAAGCCTGCCTTTTCCCCTTCAACTTTCAAGAGATGAGCCATATATTTTGGCAAAATATCATCCGTTTTTATGCGCAAAATGCCACAATGGTCAGTTGGATAAAATGGTGTGTTTGCGGGAATAACGTTAACCATCCAATCCCCATCGATTCCCCAAAGAATAGAATCTTTTGAAAAATCTTCTATCAATAGTTTGTTTGTCATTCCAAATGGTTTAAATACATTTGCACTGTAAACAGGAATGTTAAATGCTTGATTGACTTCTGAGTTCAAAACTCTTTTGCCTATTTGAATATTAAATATATAATTATTTGATAATCTGAGTTTTACCCCCCCCGTGTGGCTTATAACTTCAAGACGCTCAAATACTTCTGCAATCTTTTTCTTATACTCCTCAACCGTCATTCGGCTTTTGTTATATTCCTCGTCAACCTTTTCGCATTCGGAAACGATTTGCTGTTGGATGTAAAGGGGTGGAAGAGGAATTTTTATTTCATTATTCAAATATTTACTATTTAAACTTTTTCCGAATGCCTTATTACCAACATTGTCCAAGTCAATCATTTTCCCATTAAATAAAGAAAACAGATATTTGTCTGTGATTTGTTCTTTGTTTTTTGGAATCAATGCAGCAATTGCTTCATTTGTGTACAAGTCCGCTCCAGCAATCGCCGTTTTGCCAATACTTAGTTTGAAACTCAAAAGGGTTGTCCCTTTGGGAATCAATTTGACATTTGAGTTATTTACACCTTCATCGGTTATTTTCTCTTTTGTATCTGTTATTACCTGACCACTCATTTCAGCAATGGTAACCCAAAGGTTTTTGCCTGTAAAATATGCTGCGTTTTTTCTTGATGGCGTGCCACCGATTAAAATATTACAAACACCATCAACACCTCCCAACTTCACTAACGGAAACTTACTCACAATCTCAATCTTTTTGTCTGCTGTGAGTTTGATAGTCTTGTCGAACTCTGTTCGGCTGAAGTCAATCATATCCGAAAGATCAGCGTATGAGATTAGTTTGTCCATTTCGCCGTTGAATTCTTTGTTTAATGTCGCATTGTTTTCGTCAAACGAGAATTTACGGCAGTGTTCGTAAATATGCTTGCGTATGGCAAATGCAAACTTTGTACTGTCGTTGTTGTCGTCGGGATTGTAAAGCGTTGTGTCGATGTATTTTATCGAATTGATGGCTTTAACCACTTCTGAATCTTTGTCATTTTTGTCTGTCTTGTTATCATCCGATTCGTCGTTTGGGTTGTTGGTGAGATATTTGATACCCTCGTCGCCTTTGCGGTTGCTCCAATCGTAGCCTAAAAACTTTACAATCTGGGTCTTATTGCTCTTGTTGCCAATCTTGTCGGGCGGTGACTGAAGTATTATCACGTTGTTGTCGGAAATCTGAATGTATGTGTTGAGTTTGTCGCTCTCAATTTCTTTAGCAAAAGCAATGAATTGTTTGCGGTGCTCTTCTTCCATTAATTTATCAAATTCGTTGCTGGAGCAAAAGTCTGCAAATTTTTCTTTTCGCTCTTTTGTTGTCATTGTTTTGTCTGTCTCAAAATACGATGAGTTTTTAAACCACTTAATTTGAAGAGTCTTATTTATGGATTTTGGTTTGAAACTTCTTTTGTAGTTGACAAATATTTCGTGTTTTTCGAGGACTTCATATAGTTCGTCTTCTTGCATGAATGCACGGTAAGCAAAATCGTCATAGCCTTGTTTTTTGATATAGTTTTCCACAGATTCCCAAGTCAGATATTGAGTATAGTCTTTGCGTTCAATGAATGTATGCAAAAGTCCTTCAGAATTCTTTTTAACTCTTTGGGCAAATTGCACAATGGTATTGGTACCTGTTGAGCCAAAGGTGCGGCTGTTGAGGTTTACAATAGCTAAAATGTTGAAATTGGCAAGCAATAGTTCTCTCGTCTTTATGTAAAGGTTGCCGTTTGAAAGAATCGAACTCGGCAATACTATGCCCACAAGTCCATTTGAACGCAAAAAATGTTTTGTGCGCTCGATAAAGAAACATTCGATGCTGTCGTTGGTTTCGATTGCTTTTTCTTTTACGTATTCTGAAAGGTCGAACTGCTCTCTGTCTTTCTGAGAAATCGTGTTCAAAAAGCCCTTCACGCTGTATGGGGGATTGGCAATAATGCAGTCGAAGCTATCTTTGTCGAACCCTTGGAAACGTACTTCGTCAGTATTGATGCAACTGAGCGAATCTTTGAATACAATGCGTGCGTCTTTGCTCCCGTTGATAATTGTTGCGATTTTGGCAACTTGGCTCAAGGTTTGGCTTTTTTCAATGCCGTAAGCCTTGACTTGTGGATATTTTTTTATGAACTCCGTCAGAAAATGTCCTGCCCCACAAGCATAATCAAGCACTTTTATCTTGTTAGAATTTGGAAATTCAGGCAACGAGTTGATAATAAAGTTTACAATTGGAAGTGGCGTAAAGAATTGACCTTCGGTTTGATGGACGTTTTTAGACAGCAAGCCTTCAAACAAATCTCCAAAGAAATGGTTGGTCTCACTGTTACTCAGATTTATATCTTGGATTAGTGCCGCTATTTTGATTAGAATCTGGAAGTTCTTTTCAAAGTCTTCTTTGTTCTCAACATCTATGAAGTTGAATTTCTTGATATTGTAGAATTTTATTTCCTCGAACAATTCTTTGATACCAGCGAAAAGTCCGTTTGTGACAGAGCGGTTTGTATCCTCGAAAATTTGTTTTATGTCGCTTTCTTCTTTATTTACAACATCGACATTGAAGAGTTGCTTTTTACCTTCTTGATATAGTTTCAGCAACCTGTTGCAATAATCCTTTGGCGTGTCGCGAGTGATACCTTTGTAGTAGAATTGCAAATCGTAGGGATTGTTGCGCTCGTCGGTGATTTTGCAGAGAAACAAGTCTATCAAGATATAGAATGAGTGTTCAAAATCCGTTATGGCGTGGTTGCGTAATATGGTGGCGAACTCGTGATAAATCGGGCGGATTTCAGCATGTGACAGTTCTTTCAGGTCGGCTACTGTATATTTCAACTTGCCGATAGAATAAGCCTCAATGTCGTTTTCAAAAAGTCCTTTGGTTTCAAACGACTTGCCGTATGTTTCGCTCCACACATCAAAATACTTACCCTGCGCGTTTGCAAACGTTTTGGGATTATCCAACTCTGCGATACGCTTTTTATTGTCTTTAAGTGTGATGATATGATTTTTAAGAATCAGTTTATCTTCAAAATCTGTCGCAAATAGCACGAGATTTTCGCACATTCCAAGCGTGTTTACAAGCGGACCTAGATAACTAAAAAGCTGTCCTCCGTCTTTTTGCATATTGTTCCACTCATGACTGAACTCTGATCCAAATGTTTTGTTTTCGATAAGCACAAGCGGATTATATTCTTTGTCGAACACGAGAATATCACCGTATGAAGGTTTGTTGATATGTCCGACTTTGAAAGCGGGTTCAAACACGATGTGTTTAGGTTCGTACCCTTTTTCCAAGAGCAAATGGACACAGACAAGGCAAACAAAGTTTTCGTTAGCGTTAAAATTCAGAGTAGTATCTCGGTGTATTACAAATCCTTTGGACGGATTGTCCTTTGAAGGGAACTCGCCTTCCTTGAAATCATTATCCAAAGGCTCGTATGTTATTTTTTGCTTCTTAAAGTTTACTTCAATGCTTGCACCATTGGGATAATCTTTTTTATATAAGTCGCAATTTTCTGTGAAATTGAAATATTTCAGCAGTGGTTTTATGTTGTCTGTTTTTATCATCTTTTGCTCGACATTTTTACGAACTCTCCGCCTTACCCCGGTAAGCATAATAAAAGCGTGTAGCCGTTTTCTTCACATCTTTCTGTTATGCTTATTTAGATAGAAAGGCTCTGGTAAACCGTTGACACAAATAAGCACGAAAACGGCTCACGCATATAGCGTAAGCTCTAATCGCCTGCTTATCCTCGTGTCGTTAAAATTTACCAGATTTTATCTATCTGAGAATAAGAGCCTAAAGCTCAATGTTTTGATATGTTATTTTACACTATTTCAATATTTTGCATTATTTTGTTAGACAATTATTTGCGGTGCAAAGATACAATTTTTCCCGCTATCTTTTGAGTTTTTCTCATGTTAAGTTTAAGATAAGCCTGAGTGAGTGATGGCGGAAATTTTGAAAGATATATCTGATAATAGTTTCGGAAAGGCAGAAGTAGGAGAGCCGAACCCACATTATAGACAGATTAGAACTGACGGAACAATTGAACCAGAGCGTCTCAGTGACGAAAGCAAACATCTTTGGGGAAAGAATTTTTTAGTAAATTCTGAAATATGTTATGAATATTATCTGAATGGATTACATTCGTCATATCCAGATTTTATCATGAAAGATAAAAAAGGAAGACTGCATTTATTTGAAGTCAAGAGCGTGAATGACTCTAATGCAATTCGGGTAAATCCAGAAGAATACAAGGATAAAATAAGAGCGTTAAAAGAATGTTACCGACAATGTTCAAAATTGCTCGATTATTATTTCTATTTGCCTATTCTTAAAGAAGACTGTTGGCATATAACAAGGTTATACAAAGGTAATGAAGATACAATTACGGATGATATGTTCACGCAGGAGTTGAGCGAGAATTGAAGTAGTAACTTCATTCGTATAACTCAACAGACAACAGTTATTGTTAATTGTACATTGTAAACTGTAAATTGTTAATGCGAGTTTTTTCTGTTTCTCTTTTTTGCGGAAAAAAAGAGAAACAGAAATGTCCTAAATGTTAAAAAAGATTAACTTTATTTCTCTTGACAGAGAGGAGGAAAGACTGTATCTTTGTAAGAAATATTTAAATCCAAAATTTATGAAAACACAAAATCCAAATTTAGAAGAAACTGAATTTATTGCACAGTTAGAGGCAGAAATAGCAGAATGGTTCAACAACATTAATGATATGTTTGACAAAGCTTATTTAGAGTATAAGCCTATAGTGGAAGAGATATGTACTCGAACAGCTCCTGAAGATGAAGTAGATAACCTTCTGACGTGGCTTTTAGATTTTTGTGAAGACGAACGCTTCTTGACATTGTCTAAGAAAATATGCCGTAACTATTATGAAATCTATCCCGAACTTGTTTCGTTTTATACTAAGGAGTATATGGATATATTTAAGCTTGAAGAAATGGAATGTACAGTATATGATTATCTTTTCAAAGATGATGATAAGGTAAATGACAGTCAATGATGTAGAGTAGAACTCCTAATATCTTTTAAATTTTGAATCCAAAAATCATTACTATGCGTGAAACTCAAAACATAGAATACAAAACCATCTGGAAAGACGAATACCTGAAGTGGATATGTGGCTTTGCAAATGCACAAGGAGGAATAATCTATATCGGCAAAGACGATGACGGAAATGTGGTGGGTGTTAATGATGCCAAGAAAATGCTTGAGGAACTTCCAAATAAGATAACCACTACCTTAGGGATTGTTGCAGATGTAAATCTCTACTGCGAAGAATCAAAAGAATATATTGAAATAATCGTTGAGTCACAACCAAATCCTGTAAACTATAAAGGTGAATATCATTATCGCAGTGGCAGTACGAAACAAGAACTCAAGGGTTCTGCTTTAGACAAGTTCCTGTTGGAAAAACAAGGAAAACACTGGGATAGTGTACCAATCATGAATGTAAAGATTGAAGAACTCAAATCAGAGACGTTTGATTTCTACCGCAAGAAGGGAATAAAAAGCAACCGCCTTAATGATGATGTACTTACTGATAGCAATGAAATTTTATTGAATAATCTAAAACTTACAGATGGCGAATACTTAAAAAGAGCTGCTATATTGCTTTTTCACCCAGATCCAGAAAGATATATAACTAATGCTTATATAAAAATAGGCTACTTTGAATCTGATAGTGACCTTGTGTTTCAAGATGAGATACATGGTAATCTGATAGAACAGGTTGAAAAAACAATGGATTTACTTTTTACAAAATACATAAAGGCTATAATAAGTTACGATGGCATCTATCGTACGGAAACCTTTGAATACCCCAAAGAAGCAATCCGAGAAGCACTTCTCAATGCAGTAGCTCATAAAGACTATACTGGAGTTACTCCAATTCAAATTAGCGTTTACAAAGACAAGATAATGATCTGGAACTTCGGCGAACTCCCGGAGAACTGGACAATAGATACATTGCAGAAAAAACACTCTTCAATACCGTACAATCCTGATGTCTCCAACGGTTTTTTTCGTATCGGATACATAGAGGCATGGGGCAGGGGTATCAGCAAGATGAATGAGCAATGTGCTTCAGCTGGATTGCCGATGCCACTATATTATTACGAAAGTTCAGGCTTTTGGGTCGTTTTTCGCAAAGATATATATTATGAAGAGTACCTTCAGTCCAAAGGACTTAACTCACGACAAATAAAAGCTATTATATACGTTAAGAAAAAAGGAAGAATAACCAACCGAGAGTACCAAGAGATTAATGAAACGTCAAGAAGAACAGCATTACGTGATATAGATGAATTATGTGGTATGAATATTTTTTATAAGAAAGGACAATTTAAATCATCTTATTATACGCTCTAATGGCGCATAAACAAAACGTTTGGCACATAAATGGCGCATAATATGATCCACAATCGTATTGGAACAAACTAAAACAACGTCTAAAATAGGAAGGAAACGAAACGGTTACAAATTGTAACCAGTTCAAACTTCAGGCAGCTGACGGCAAGATGCGACTCTCGGATGTTGCTGATACAGAGCAGTTGTTTCGTCTTATTCAGTCGATACCGTAGTCAAGATGGCACGCGAACAATTAGAGGCTAAAATAGGGAAAAGCGTCATCTCACATAGAAACGCCAAAGACTTTCATCGACTTTCTGATGAATGAAGAGTTAATAGTTTATAGTTTAGACACAATCCTATTTGTGGAACTTCCTCCGTACATGCTCTGTACCAAGTCCGTACCAAGTCCGAGAGAAGAGTTTTTTTCAGCAGCCGCCAATGCGTTAGGGATTGGAGCGGCATCCTTTTGTAGCGAAGCGGAAAAAGATATAGCGGAAAGCCCGACGGCTTCGCCGGAACGCCCAAAATAATGTACAATTAACAATTAACAATTAACAATGGATGGTTTAATGCCATCACAGATTATCGTGATATGCTGAGTCTCCAAAATCATTTCGCGTAAATTTCGTGTCAATTCGTGGACAAAAATCATTGCGTTTCTCTGCGCCTCTGCGTGAGAAATTAATTTATTCTCATCTTTAAAAACAAAGAAAAAATCCTTATATTTGTCGTCATTCCGATGTGAGGTGTTCGCGTCGTTTTTTTTGATTGAGAATTAAAAAAATAAACAAATATAAAATTAACGTGATGAGTAAATTAGGCTTAGATTTTGAAAAAGTAGCTAAGGCTCGTAAGTTGGCGAAAAACATCGCCGACGATGTACAAGGTTTTGTGGAAC
>SUWS01000071.1 GCA_015061365.1 Lentimicrobiaceae bacterium
AGCCAGGCGTTTCATTATACGAAAACAACAATCTCGGAAAGATTATCGAAAGAGAATTGTTGTCGATACCGGAAGTCACCTCAACAGCTCGCCGTACCGGACGTGGCGAGTTAGACGAACATTCGCAGTCGACTAACGGAGCTGAGATAGACGTCAACTTTGAATTAAAAGACCGTCCTCAAGAAGAGTTCCTCACTGAAGTTCGCGAAAAGTTAGCTTCTGTTCCAGGCATCGCTTCTACCGTCGGGCAGCCGCTCGGTCACCGCATCGACCACATGCTCACAGGAACAAGAGCTTCTATCGCGATAAAGATTTTCGGTCCTGACCTAACACAGTTATTTATGACAGCTAACGACATCAAGGCTGAGATTGAAGGCATAGAGGGTTTGGTTGACGTCAGCGTCGAACAACAAACAGAGACACCGGAATTGCAAATCAGAGCCAAACGCGATATGCTCGCTCGTCATAAAATCTCAATGGAAGAATTCAACCATTATATCGAGCTCGCTTTCTCTGGCGATAAAGTATCTGAAGTGTATGAAGGTCAACGCAGCTTCGACCTCGTCTTACGTCTCAACAAGAACTACACAGAAAGCATAGAAGGAATCAAGTCGGCTATGATTGTCAACGGCGAGGGCGTGATGATACCTCTTGAAGAAGTAGCGGAGATAGTATCTGTAGGCGGACCTAACAGCATCAGCCGTGAGAACGTGCAACGTAAGATTGTCGTCTCTGCCAACACTGCCGGTCGCGACGTGGTCAGCATCGTGGAAGAGATAGAACAAAGAGTGAACGACAACGTCAATATTCCTGAGAATTATATGGTGGAATACGGCGGTCAGTTCCAGAGCGCGAAAAAAGCTTCCAAGACTCTCATGATAATGACTATCATCGCTATCTTTGTGATATTCCTACTCCTTTACGGCGAGTTCAAAGACGTGACATTATCAGCGATAGTACTCATCAACTTACCTTTAGCATTGATAGGCGGCGTATTCGCAATCTTCGTCACATCAAACACAGTAAGTATCCCGGCGATAATCGGCTTCATCACCTTGTTCGGCATCGCCACACGTAACGGCATCCTGCTTATCTCACGCTATCAGTTCGGAACAACACAAGGCATCACCTTACGTCAGTCTGTCATCGATGGTTCAAAAGACCGTCTCACCCCGATTCTCATGACAGCCTTGACATCAGCCTTGGCACTTATCCCGATGGTCATGAACGGAACAGCATCAGGCAACGAGATTCAAAGTCCTATGGCAGTGGTGGTTCTCGGCGGATTGCTGACATCCTCATTCCTCAATATGTACGTCATTCCGATTATCTACGAAATGATTTATTCAAGAAAACCTATATCACAAAATAATGATTAAAGCCATGAAAAAAAATATATTGACATTGATATTAATGCTGAGCATCAATACAGTCTTCGCTCAACATCCTTATCAGAATGTGTTAGATACGATAGAAGCTAACAGCACCGTCTTGGCAGCTCATCGGAAACATAATCTTGCCGACAGAGCAGAGAACGACGCTTACGCTCTCGTAGAAAATCCTGAGATTGAAGCCGGCTATAAATTCGGTCCTGAGAGTAACAAAGTAGAACTCGGATTGTCGCAGACATTAGCTTTTCCAACAGTCTATTCAAATCAGAATAAGATCATCAAGATGACAGATCAAGTCATTGCTTCTCAATATGAGATTGAAAGGATGAACGTCTTGACTGAAGTTCAGAATCTTTGTACTGAATTGATTTTCTGCAAGACAAAGATTAAGTTGTTCAAGCAGACTTACGACAATGCCGTTAAGATCGCCGACGCTTATCAGAAGATGATGGAACTCGGTGAATGTAACATCTTGGATTATAACAAATCAAAGATGAACCTCGCCAATGCGAAGAACAATTACGATTTAGAGATGATTCATTACGACAACCTCATGGCTAATCTCAAGACCATGAACGGCGGTAACGACATCGACTTCCAATATGAGGACTACGCTCTTGTCGTCTTGCCAGAAGATTTCGATGAATGGTATTCTAATGTAGAGCAGAGCAATCCTGTCTTCGAGCAGATGCGTCAGCAGATTGCCTTAGAACAACAGAATGTGAAGCTGAAGAAGTCGGAGTGGATTCCATCTATCAACATTGGTTACGGCATGGAGATAGGACAAGACGAGAGAGAACACGGACCGCACATCGGACTTTCGTTGCCTTTATGGCATAACAAAGGAAGCGTTAAAAGTGCCAAGATGAAAGCTGAGGCAACGGAGATGATGCTCACGAATGAGAAGTCGATGACGTACAATTATCTCTCGAGTTTATTTGCGAAGGCTAAGTCGCTGCAAGAAAACATCGGCACACTCGCCACCTCATTGCAAGAGTTCGACAGTCAGGCTTTGCTTTTGAAATCCTTTGAGAAAGGCGAGATGAACCTCATCGACTACGTCATGGAAGTTGAATATTACCAGAACGCCATGTTGGAGTTATACGCTTCACAATACGAGATGAACTCAGTTCTCATCGAGTTGAAGAGTTATGAAGGATTTTGATTAAATTGACAATTAACAATTTACAGTTAACAATGTAGGGACGCGATTTCACGTCCCTACAATTTTTTAACTCATTTTATATACTAGTTCTGATGAGATAAGCTCAGCTTGTTTTATCACTGTTTCTGTAGCTAAAAGCTGCATATCAGGAGGATAGCCATATCTGCGCAATAAGCGTTTTATCGCCACACGCATCTTAGCACGAACATTCTCTTTTATCTCCCAGTCGATGGTAGTGTTGTTACGTATCGTCTCTGTCAACACGACCGCCAACTCACGAAGTTTCTCTTTCCCCATCAGCTCCACAGCGCTGTTATTATCAGCCACAGCAGAATAAAACGCATACTCATATTCCGACAGATTCAAGGATTTCGCCGCATCATCTTGTTCTACGATATGCTTACTCAGACCTATCAACTCGTCGATTACCTCAACGGCAGTGATGACTTTGTTGTGATACCTTGCTATGGAGTTTTCCAACATCTCCATAAGAGTACGTCCTTGAACGATATTACGCTGCATACGTACCTTTATCTCTTCGTTAAGAAGTTTATGCAACACCTCCAAGGCTATGTTCTTATGCTGCATATCTTTCAGCTCCATCAAGAACTCTTCCGACAAAATAGATATGTCAGGTTTCTTAATGCCGGCAGCATCAAAAACATCTACCACCTGATTTGAGACGAGAGCCTTGTCGATGACCTGACGTATCGTCGTTTCAATCTCCTCACTCGTTTTTCCTGAAGAGCTTATGTCGAACTTACACAAACGAGCTTTCACCGCCTGGAAGAACGACACCTCGTCTTTCACCGACATCGCTTCATCATGAGGTATCGCTATCGCGAAAGCCTTCGACAAAGCATTGACTTCATTCACAAAACGTTTCTTTCCATCTTGCAATCCGAGAATGTAATCCTCCGCCTGTAATATCAAAGACAACTTCATCGAAACATCGGCATCGAAATAAGGCTTGTAATCAATCTTTGAAAGCATCTGCTGAATTATCTCCATCTTCTCCATCATCAAATCGACAGCCTGCTCCTGCTGTTCCGTCGGATTTCCTTTGCCATTGGCATCAGAATAGAAAGAAAGCGCCTTTTTCAAATCAGATGCAATACCTAAATAATCGACCACTAAACCACCAGGCTTATCTTTATACACACGATTAACACGAGCTATAGCCTGCATCAGATTATGACCTTGCATAGGTTTGTCGATATAAAGAGTATGCAGACAAGGCACGTCAAAGCCCGTCAGCCACATATCACGCACTATCACTATCTTCAGTTCATCGTCTGGGTCTTTCATCCTTTCTGCCAACATTCTACGCTGCTCCTTTGATGTATGATGTTTGGAAATATCAGGTCCGTCTGACGATGCCGAAGTCATAACCACTTTTATCGCACCTTTCGACAAATCGTCGCTATGCCATTGAGGACGCAGCGCAACGATAGCGTTATAAAGCTCCACCGCAATCCTGCGACTCATCGCCACGATCATTGCCTTACCCTCAAACACCTCCTGACGCTGCTCAAAATGAGCGACCATATCCTTGGCAATATTTTTTATTCTGGCAGGACTTCCTATCAATGCTTCCAACTGAGTCCAACGAGCCTTAGCTTGCTGCACGTCATCAAACTCATCAACGCCTAACTCTTCATCCAAATCTCTGATAAGCTCACGTCCTTCATCGCTCAACTCCACTTTTGCTAAGCGGCTTTCGTAGAAGATACGCACCGTAGCACCATCTTCCACCGCTTGAGCTATGTCATAAATATCAACATAATTACCGAATACCGCAGGAGTATTGACATCCGTCGCCTCTATAGGCGTGCCTGTAAATCCAAGATAAGTAGCATTAGGCAAAGCGTCACGAAGATATTTCGCAAAACCATATTTCGTTCTAAAACCGATCAGCTCGTCAGACTCATTACGCACCTCAACATTCTTAGCCTTAAAACCATATTGAGTACGGTGAGCCTCGTCGGCAATGACTATTACATTGCTTCTATCTGTCAATTGTTCATACACATTACCGCTCTCAGGCTGGAACTTCTGTATCGTCGTAAATATCACGCCACCCGAAGCCACGCTCAGCAACGACTTCAGATGCTCTCTGTCCTCTGCCTGTATCGGCGTCTGTCGCAGCAACTGACGGCAGTCGGCGAATGTTCCGAACAGCTGGTCGTCCAAGTCGTTACGATCGGTTATCACCACGACGGTAGGATTGCTCAGCGTGCGGACAATCTTGCCAACATAAAACACCATAGAAAGCGACTTTCCCGAACCCTGCGTATGCCAGACCACGCCCGCCTTATGATCGCCGACCTCCTGATTCTTCACGCTGCTAAGACCATATAGTTCGGGGGCTTCCTTTAGCACATAAATATCATTAAGGTTGATACCTGTCGCTCTCACTGTCGATTCCACCGCTTTGTTCACAGCATAATACTGATGATATGCAGCGATCTTCTTCACCGTCTTTACCATGGTGATGCCCGTCTCTTTATCCTCTGTCTTATTTTTCTCAAATACCGTAAATGAGTTGATAAGGTCGAGCAAGGTCTCCTTGTTAAGCATTCCTTTTATCAGCACTTCCAACTGACTTACGAGATGCGATGCCTCAGCCTTACCATCGGCACTTTTCCATGCCATCATGCGACTGAAGCCAGCAGACAGAGAACCCGCACGAGCCTCCAATCCATCGGAGATAACGACCAAGGCATTATAAGTAAACAGTGACGGAATAGTATTTTTATAAGTCTCTATCTGTCTGAACGCACTCTGCAAGGTAGCGTTCTCGTCAGCCGCATTCTTCAATTCTATCACCACCAAAGGCAGACCGTTAACGAAAAGCAGAATATCAGGACGTTTGTTATGATTATTCTCTACTATCGTAAACTGATTAACCACAGTGAAGTCGTTATTCTGCGGATTATCGAAATCCACGAGCCACACTAACTGTCCGCGTTCCGATCCATCTTTATGCACCGACACCGATATACCCTCTGTGAGCATACGATGAAAAACCTCGTTGTTAGCCAGAACATCAGGTGAGGCAATACGCAGCAGCTGACTCACAGCCTCGTCGCACACATCCTTTGGCAATTTCGGATTGATGCGGTACACGGCAGAGCGCAGATTCTCCGTCATCACGACCTCTTCAAACGAAGCACGTTTAGGGCAAACGCCATCCGGAGCGATGTCGGGACCATACAAATAACTATAGCCAAGTTGTTCAAACAATCCGATGGCAAATTCTTCTATTTTCGATTCGGTGAGAGTTGGCATAGGATTTTAATCTTTTAAAAAATAATCTTTATTGTATTCTATTTTATGAATATCCAACAAAGATACATATTCATCTTCAAATGTCCTTACTTTATGATGCTGTTTTTGATTCAGAATGTAGTTTTTCACTTTTGAGACTTGAGATTCGCTGACGGAGAAGATACCATATCCACCTTGCCATGCAAAATTAGAATAATATGGATCTAATGTCTTTATCCATTTGCTGCTACACTTCTTGATATCCTCAACGAATGATGCTGTAGATATGGTACGGGGGAGAGTACACAATATATGCAAATGATTATGAATACCTCCTATCTGTATTACCATAGCTTTGTTATTTACAATAATGCCATCGATATATGCGAATAGCTTAGGTAAATCTTTTTCCAATATAGTAACTGAACTATATTTGGTATGAAATACGAGATGTACATAAATTTTTGATAATGACTGTGCCATAGATTTTTGATTTTATAAATTATGATTTATTGGTTATTATGATATAATATATTCATACGATATTACATTTATCCGTACGACAATGTCGTATCATATCCGTACGACGATGTCGTATGCTATATATGTTCGAGCCCTTCAGGCTCGTATGGAGTAGCACGAAGTGCTGAGACATATTTACCCCAACGGCATCGCCTTGGGATATGATGGACTCATATTCCACAATGCAGCCTGAAGGGCTGCTACATATCAATATGCTACTCTCCATAACTTTATTATATTTTTACCTCTCCACTCATCAACTTTGGCAATAAACTATCACGTTGCTGAATGAGGGTTTGGATTTGTTTTTCGTTAATTCTAATTTTATCAAAATACGGCTTAATCTCGCTAACAAAGCACTCAACCTCACCCTTAGAAGGAATTGAAATATCAAGCGACTTAAACGCCGATTTGCTAATCTCCATAAAGGTGGATCCATTAGAATAACTATGTATTGTATCCATATTTGCTTTAAGCCATAAATATATAAATTCTTTTTCATAACCTTTATCATCAAGAATTGCTATATATCCTTGATTAATTGCAATAGGTATTTCTGAAAAAGCTAAAACACCAACGGGTGCTCTAGAAGACATTAACAATGTTCCTGCTGGCAATAATCCCGAACTAATTTGTTCAAGTCCTTTTTGCGTAATTTTCTTTTCTGTCTCAAACAAATACAAACCATTCAATGTGGTTACATCTCTCGGAGAAGTCCATGCAATATCTCCATTCCAAAAATGAGGTTCTCTTGTACTTGGCGTTGTTCCGCCTTTTACAGATATAATATCCCCCAACTTTCCTTCCTCCCAATCTTCTTTTGCCTCTTCGATAAACCATTGTCTGAATAATGTCTCCGCCATAGCTTCGAGGGTTTTATTCTCACGGTGCAATAAATCTATTTTGTCGTCTAAGGAAGAGAGAATAGAGGCAATGCAAATTTGCTCTGGGAGAAGAGGGAGAGAGATGTCAATAGATTTTACAACAGAACCAGATATTTCAGCAAACGTAGTCCCTGTTCCTAAACTTTGCAATAATTCTGTATTATTCTTTATCCAATAATACATATATAGATTATCAACAATATCTTTATTGCAGATAATACTTTTAAATCCTTGATTAGTACAAATAGGATTACTTGCAATAGCTACATAACCAATAGGTGCTCGAGAGGATAATAAAACAGCGCCTTGCGGTAATAATTTTGTTGACGAATTATCTAAACCTTCCTCTGTTATAAATCGTTCTCCACTTGATATGAATATTTTATTATATCCTGTTAAATCCTTAGGTGTTAACCAAGGAATATTTCCACCCCAATATTCTTTATTAGAAGTATCTGGAGTGCCTCCCCCTACTATCTCTGCAATCTCTCCCAGTTTATATTCTTTCCATTCGGTCATAAATCAATCTTTTTTGCGATTTTTAATATCAGCTTCTAATGCTGATAGTTCATCATTATCTATTTTATCTGCCTGTTGGGCTGCAAATAGTTTTCTGCGAGAATTAAATTCTTCATAAACAGTTTCTACTATCCTTTCCATCTGTGTATTAGAAATAGTACCGGCACCCTTCAATACATCTTTATTCTGAAAGTTAAGCAATGCATCAACATTATTACGCCAATAGTTCAAAGTCAAATCCTTACGCTCTTTTACTCTCAGTTCTGCCGAATCGAGGAACAGAATTGTCAAACGATTCAGCATATCAATTTCATCATCATTAAGATAATTCTTAGCTGTATAAATATCTTGTTTACGTACTACAGCGCCTTTCCACGAAGTCAAAGCCATATTGGGTTGTGAGGCGTCAGCACGGCTAACTATGAGTTCTGCTGCGGTTTGATGTGTAACGGCATAAATCAACTTATTCTGAGTTTCAGCAAAAAACATTTGAGTAACCTTGTCGGTCTTGTCATAATCACTACTCAATGCCAACAAATCACGGACTTTTTGGTAGAAACGTTTTTCGCTGGAACGAATGTCGCGAATACGTTCCAACAACTCATCAAAATAATCTGGCCGTCCATCAGGATTTTTCAAACGCTCATCGTCAATCATAAATCCTTTAACCATATATTCTTTCAGATTTCGGTTTGCCCAAATTCTGAATTGAGTACCTCGTTTACTTCTCACCCTGAATCCTATCGCCAAAATCATATCAAGCGAATAGAAAGTAACATTATAATCTTTACCATCAGAGGCAGTTGTAAAGTAATTCTTTACAACTGAATTTTCACTTAATTCATTATCTGACAATATATTAGCTATATGCTGACCTATATTTTGTTTAGAGGTGTCAAAAAGTTCAGCCAACTGGTTTTGGTTCATCCAGATGTTGCCGTCCTTGGCATATAAAACTACTTTTGCCTTTCCGTCGTCGGTATTGTATATGATGATATTATTTTCTTCCATAGTATTTTTCCATTCGCTCATAGTTTAAGATTATTTGTAGCGTTTGATGTTAGTTTACAAAACTTTTGGCCCTTTAATTATTATTCCACTTCGCCTGCTTGAATTTTCATTTCTATTTTTATCTCTATTTTCAAAATCAAAAATATAAAAAAAGAAATGTACGTTGAATATCAATCATTTATAATTTTCTTTTTTTATTTTCTTTTTTATTTCTTTTTTTTTATGCCATTATTTTAACTCGTATCTCCTATATGTTTTTCCGCCAGTAGCGGTAATAGTATCATTTACCATGCTGTATATCATTTTACGTAATTCAGTGAGTTCAACATCAGGCAGACGTTCACTAATTTCAGAAATAAGACTTCTAGGGTGAAACTTTAAATCTTCCAATATTAAGGCTTTAAGAGCATGTGGTTCTATAGTTTTTAATGAAGTTTTAATATTTGATTTTGAATTTGTAATTAATTGAGGATTGATATAATATGTTGTACCTTTTTTAGTACCTTTTTTAGTAATAACACCATCTCGCAATAATGGTTCCACATAACTACGTAATCTTTCATCATCAGAAAGTTGAAGATAAGCGGAAAGTTTTGTTGCTTGCATTTTACCTTCATTTGCAATAGCACCAAAAGCAGTGTATGCTTTTTGAGAGAGTTTGTAATTGTTAAGAGTGTAGTCTAGTAAAGGAAGAATCTCCGGTTTTTGAATTTCAGCATATAAAGTAACCTTAGTTTCATTAAAAGATGATTCAACGATAGGAGGACGTTTAGCTTCCATAGAATTAAGTTCGTAAATTAAGTCATAACCAGAGCCTTCTCCCTCCATCAATTTCAAATCGCACATGATTGTAATGAGATAAGGATTACGTCTATGTCGTTGGTGCAAAATGTTATCTTTAGTAACTCCCAATGGCAATCCTCCTGGATTTGATATTTCCAAACGATCGGGATAAGCACAAATCATAATATCATTGGATATTGTAAAACTTTTATGAGCAAAAGCGTTTAACAATAATTCTCTAAGGACTTTTGGATGGTAGTGACGAATTTGTTTACGGAACAATCCGTCTGGAAATTCATAAAAGTACTTTAATTCGGTAGCTTCATTTTCTATAGTGAGGAGAAGCTCCTTCGGATTCAAGTCATTGTCATGCCATTCTATTTTACGAACTTTTTGTTCAAGGTGATTATATACAATATATTGAACAGTTATAGGGTATAAAATCCGACTACGTTGTTTGGCATTTCCTAACCATAAGAGTCCTAAATTAGTGACAGTTCCATTATATATTAAATGATAATGTTCCAATAGTTCTACATCCGTCATTTGCTTTATGTGAGGCTTCACTCTGTCGGACATACGAATATCATCAGCAAATTTTTTGATGTTTTCTGCAGATATTTCCTGTAAAACAAACTTTGTAGTAAGTAGTTCCCACTGATATGTGCCTTTTTCAATAGATAGTCGTTGTAAGTCTTCATTGCGTGCTGGTTCACATTTGTCTCCTATGCGTAAATATATTTTTCCATCAGATGTGGTCGCTATAGATTTTAATGAAGGTGCCACTATTATCTTGAAATATTGCCCAAGATTTTCATGTGTAATCAGTTCTGAAGAAGTCATACTTACATTAAAACATAGACTACGTAATCGAGAAATAGTGTCATTCACTTCTTTTTCATTAATAGTTTGTCCTTCTAATGGAGTCAAACTATCATCCTCAATACCTATACATAATGTGCCACCTTGTGCATTTGCAAATGCAACACATAAAATGGCTAATTCTTTAAACCCTTTGTCTCCAGTACGTATTTTACGAATACTTTTATAATCTAAAGTTTGATGTTCTATCGTCAATTTTTCCATAAATTTTAAAGTTTTATCTTCTCCAAATTCTCTAATATCAGCTTATTCAATCTCTCTTCTTCTTTCAATTGTTCTTCAAATTCGGCTTTTAAGGCGGTAAAACGCTCTGCAAAATTGAAGTCGTCTTCTTCCTCCGGCAATCCTACATATCGTCCTGGTGTCAAGACAAAATCTAATTCCTCAACCTTAGCGATAGATACCGAAGCACAGAATCCTGCTTCATCGTGATAGTTGCCATTCTTGTTTCTCCATTGATGATATATGTCGGCAATAAGCTGAATGTCTTCTACACTGAACTCACGCGTACGACGGTTAATGAGATGTCCTAAATTACGAGCGTCTATGAAAAGTATCTCTCCACCTCGTTCACGGAATCTGTCGGTCTCATTACGGTTACGACTGAGAAACCACAAAGAAGCCGGAATCTGTGTATTCAAAAACAACTTAGCCGGCAAATTTACAATACAATCTACCAATCCAGCTTTCACCAATTCTCTACGGATATCGCCTTCGCCACCGCTTTTAGAAGTCAATGCACCTTTCGCCAAGACAAAACCCGCCTGTCCGTTTGGCGCAAGATGATAGATGAAATGCTGAATCCAAGCGAAGTTGGCATTACTTGTAGGAGGGACTCCGTATTTCCAACGACCATCAGAGCGAAGCAAGTCGCCGCTCCAGTCGCTGTCGTTGAACGGAGGATTTGCTATCACATAATCCACTTTCACATCACGATGAGCGTCGTTGAGGAAAGAACCTTCGGTGTTCCACTTCACCTGAGAAGCATCGATGCCGCGAATGGCAAGGTTCATCTTGCAAAGTCGCCATGTGGTCTGGTTGCTTTCCTGTCCGTAAATTGAAATATCGTTTATGATGCCTTGATGCTCTTTTACGAATTTCTCGCTCTGCACGAACATACCGCCCGAGCCACAGCAAGGGTCGAGGACGCGTCCTTTATAAGGTTCCAACATATTGACAAG
>SUWS01000009.1 GCA_015061365.1 Lentimicrobiaceae bacterium
TTTAATTCCCGCAACTAGATAGTTTCAGTACATTTTGTCGACTGAACTTCTTATGACCCTGCAAATATACACAAAAAAATTATTGATAAAATGTTTTTTGTAATATAGTATCTACATTAATTTTCAATTTTCAACTTTCAATTTTCAATTTCTTCCTGTTTTTCTCCATTTTTCTCTTCAGTCGTTCTTTCTTGTTGAAACGGTTGTATAAGCTCTGGATGGGATTTTGAATTATGTTGGCTTTTGGGTTTTCTCTTGGCTTCTGATATAAGACAGATCCTATATTCTCGTTTGCACCATTGACAATGAACGGTTTCTCTACGGGAATCTGCCTTATGATTTCTTCAACTCTATGATTGTCCAAATAAGGAAAGACATCAATTTCCTGTAACATGATGGTGTCTCTTTCCATCGTTATTTCAAAGTTGTTTGTGTTGATGCTGTCGTAATAGACGGATATGATTTTCGTTACAAAACCGACGCTGCTGATTCTGAGACTGTCATTCTTTCTTATTAACATGGAGAATTTTCCGTCATAATCAGATGTCGTTCCGTAATATGATTTTTCGCTTAAGATATGGACGTCAGGAATAGGGGAGAGACTGTCGGATGAAAGCACTTTCCCTTTTAATGGAAAATATTTGTTCTGAGCGTGTAATGTCGCGCTGCATAAAAATATTATCGCAGATATTAAAAGAAGACGCTTCATATAATAAAGTGACGAATCTTCACAATGAACGGCATCTAAACTTTTTTATTATAAATGAAGGTAATTATATTTTTAACATTTTTTAACTTTCATATTTGAAAATGAAATGTTAACTTTGCGCAATCGAAAACCAATAGGAAAATTTATGAAACAGAAAAAGTCAATCCGTTACGGATAAAAGATTTCTGTATTTATAGTTTTTTAATGACAAATAATTGATTTGATATAATACAGATGTCTATATGAATAAGGAAAATAAAAATAAAAAAACCACTCGTTTGAACTTTCCTAAGGGGAGTAAACCTCACTATCCTTCTCAAACGAATGGCGGTGCAAAGGTAAATATAAATGTTGAGATGGCAATAACTAAATTGGCAGAATTATCAAAAAAATATATTGGAATAACAAATCCGCAAGGTTTTCTTACCGATTTAAGAATCGCTTTAGGGATACCAGATTCATCGGGCGTAAGTAAATATGGTGAGGTTACAATATGTATTGGCACAGATGTCTTTTTATATGCGTCGTTAAGAATAACAAATCATCAAGCAAATGCAAAACAATATATTATACACAATGCCAATAATGAATATAATTTGAGCATAGTAGTAAAACGTGAAATGAGAAGAAACACATTCAAACCGCACGATGAAGTTAGACTTGACGAATATGTGTATTATGGCAAGAAAATGGCGAATGTAGAAAATCCTCTGACACAGATCGTCAACAGTATAATAGTCTTTTTGCAAACAGGTGTTTATGAAGATACGACGGGTATTGCTTTCAAGAATACTTCGCCGATGTGTCAGATCTGAGAAATTGAGAATATGAAAATATGAAATAAAATATTATCTTTGCGGTAATGATGATAAATCGCTGTATTCACATAAAAACTAATTAACGACAAATTATTATTGATATGAAAAGATTTATTTTGTTATTGCTGATTTCATTAGGATTGATCACATTTAACCAGTCTTGTAAAGAACCTCCTGTAGAAGCTGAACCTGGAGCAATAAACGGTTTCGTCAAAGACAAAGACTCCGGAGAACCAATTGAGAATGTTGAAGTACTGCTGATGCCTGTCGATAAAATTGTTACCACGAAGTCTGACGGATATTTCGAGTTTAAAGATTTGGAAGTGGGAGATTATTCATTAGCGGCGTCAAAAACAGGTTATAAAGATTATATCGATGAAAACACTGTTTCTGTCAAGTCGTTGGAAATCATAAGCCGTGATGTCGTGATGGAAAGACTTCAGGTTTCGTTGGTCCTTGTTGATGATGAAGGCAACGAAATGAGCGAACTTAATTTCGGAAATCTCAATACAGATGTAAAACGTTCATTTAACATATTGAATAACGGAGAAGCAACGCTGAGTTACAAAATAGATAATACGGCGTCGTGGGTCGTAGATGTCACGGAATCGGAAGGCGTTTTGCAACCTGACTCCTTGACGAAAGTGGAGGTGACGATAGACAGAGATAAATTATCGATAGGTGAAAACACCGCTTCTTTGCGTATTACTTCTGATGAGATAGAAATGGTGTTGTCGGTAAAAGCTTATAAATCTGTCAATATTATTACTTTGGATGCGGCGGATATTACTACGAACTCGGCAGTGTTGAGAGGAAACATCAATCTTGATGGCAAATCGATTACAGAAAAAGGTTTTGTAGTTTACACTGATGAGGATTCTGTGACGGAGTATGATGTGGCGGGCGATGAGATAGGGGAGTTTTCTTGTCAGATTTCCGAGTTGGAAGACGGTGCCGCTTATTATTATAAGGCTTATATGATTGTAGGTGATGAAACGTTTTATGGCGAGGAGAAGTCTTTCACCACTTTGGAAGAGATAGTGATAACAATTCCAGAAGTCGTGACAGTGTCGGTGACGGAAGTGACTGAAAATACTGCAATCTTAACAGGAGAAGTCGTTTCGGATGGAGGTGCGGAAGTCGTAGAACGTGGGTTTATCTGGAACGACCATTATGACGGTGAGGGTTCTATAGAAGATTTCATTGTCGAGGTGGGTTCTGGTGTAGGCGTTTTCACATATCAGCTTACAGGTCTGCAACAAAATACCGAATACTATTTCTTGGCTTATGCCATCAACAGCGAAGGTGAAGCTCTCGGTCAGAATATATATTTCACTACCTTGGAAGGAGAGGAAGATAATATTATCAACGGATATGAATACGTCGACTTAGGCTTGCCGAGTGGTTTGAAATGGGCTGTTCATAATGTCGGAGCAAGTGCTGCCGAGGATTACGGCGACTATTACGCTTGGGGTGAGATAGAGACAAAAGATTCATACACACAACAAAATAGCGTCACATACGGAATGCCGATGGAAGACATCTCCGGCGATCCTCAATATGATGTGGCACGGGCGCTGTGGGGCGAGACGTGGAGATTGCCTACAAGAGATGAACAAAAAGAGCTCTTGGATAACTGCACCTGGGAATGGACATCACAAAATGGCGTGAACGGTTATCTTGTCACCGGAAGCAATGGCAACAGCATCTTCCTTCCTGCGGCAGGATACAAGGAAAACTCGTCACATACTGAGGTGGGAGAATACGGATATTACTGGAGTTCTACGCCGCAATCTAATTCCAATCTCGGAGCATATTACCTTTATATGAGCGAGAGCAGCAAACTTTCATACTACTACGCGAGAGTGGCAGGTCAAAGTGTGAGAGCCGTATCAGAATGACACAGGAGATAACGGAAGATGCAACCTCAATAGACGCTTCAAGATGGAACTCGGGAACATACATATAGAAATTAACAATTAACAATGAACAATTTACAATTAAGGAAGTTGAGAGCGGGAAATGGGTGAAGGATTAATTCATAATGCATAATTCATAATTCATAATTATTTTGATTATGCATAATTCATAATTATTTTGATTATGCATTATGAATTGTGAATTGTAAAGATGTATCAATTACATCGTGTTTATTTTTAATGGTGTAATTGGTACGTTTTTTTAGAACCTGAAAAAATCAGTGTTCATCAGAGGAATTTGTGGGAAAGAAAAAGAAACCGCATATTCCGCAGATTACATGGAAATTATATGAGAAAGACTGTGAGCTGTAAGTAATGAACAGAAATTCTAAAATGTTCATTGCTCATAGCTTACAGGTCGTGTGGTTTTGAGGATGAGTTTTATGTTTTGAAGGTTGTTGTTTCTCAACTATATAGATGATTTTATATCACAAAATTTCACATTTTTTTTCATCACTGATACGTTTTAATAGTCTATTTTTGCGGCGTTAAAAATTTAAAAATTTAAGAGTCATGAAAAAGTCATTTGTTATTATAAAGTCATTTATTATTACACATTTGTTTATTTTATTGTTACCTCTTTCGTTATTATCTCAAACTCCACTGATTGAACCTTCATGGGATTTAAGACTGATTGAAGAGCCAGCACCAGGACCTCAAAGTTGTATTTATACTAATATAATCGAAACGGATGAAGGTTTTTACGTTGTTCCTTTACTACATATTGATGAATATAGGAATGGTAAGGATGACTGTGCGGATATTATTGTAATTAACCGAGATGGGGAAGTGATGAAGGAGATTTTACTGGAATATGATGAAAACTATATCGTTAATAAAATTGTACTCGATATATGGAATGATACTGTTAATGTTTTTGCTCACCTTATAAGTGATGCTAGAACTCATGCTTTAATTATGCATACTTATTTATACGATGATTTTAGCTTAGGAGAATATAAGGAAATATGTAGAAATGATTTTGGAGATAAGAAAAGGTCTGAATGGGATACCATGATTGCTTCGCCATTGATTGATAAAGAGGGAAATAGAACAATGTTTTATAGATATACAGATTATCCTGAGCCATCTACTAATATGAGTTGGTTTATGATGAAATTTGATTCAGGGCTAAATTTAATCTTAAAAAAGGAATATTATGAAAGTGAACTAGAAAATAATAATTTTGATGTACGCTTTACATATAATGCAGACTCAACACAATATTACATGGTATCATATCGCAATGATTACCCTTATTATTATTTCTTGAATGTTTTTGATATGGAATTAAATTTAACGAAGTCTATTCCATTAGAATCAGACACTCCTATTGATCTTTTTGTTTTAAATGGATGCTGGAGTCAGAATCCGTATGATGGTAAAATATATGCTATAGGAGAAGTTAATCATCAACTTATAAAATCTGAGATATGTGTTTTTAAAATAGATGTAGAACTAGACGATGTAGAAATGCTTCAATTTACTGATACGTCGGATGATTTTATGAATAATATTGTGCATGGAATAAGCAATTTGTGTTTTTTGCCTAATGGTGATATATTGGGACTGACAATATGGGACGTGGAAGAATATATAGCATATAAACCGGATGCTTATTATGCCTATATTCCTGTTTTCGATACCAATATGAAAAAGAAAGGGGAGTACTATTATTCAATTGGTAAAGAATATAATCAATTATTTAGTCAGATACATTATACTAAGGATGATGGTGTGATAATGTCTGGAAATATCCGTTTCAAGATTGATGAAGAAATCCTATGGGAACCGTATATCGTCAAATTTCCGGCATCGGCATTTGGTCCAGACAATATAGAGGAAGCTCACGCTCACGGCTTGCACCTCGCCGTAGCCTATCCTAATCCGGGCGGTGATGTAATGAACATAAGAACAGCCTTGCGTAACGCGACATTAAGCGTCTATGACATTCAAGGAAGAATAGTCCACGAACAAGAAATAACAGACGACATTACAAGTATAGACGCTTCAAAATGGAACTCGGGAACATACGTTTGGAAATTAACAATTAACAATGAACAATTGACAGTTGAAGAGGGGAAGTGGGTGAAGGATTAATTCATAATTCATAATTATTTTGATTATGCATTATGAATTGTGAATTATGAATTGTAAAGATGTATCAATTACATCGTGTTTATTTTTAATGGTGTAATTGGTACGTTTTTTTAGAATCTGAAAAACTGAGAAAAGCTGTGAGCAACGAGCAATGAGCAACGAGCAGAAATCCTAAAATGTTCAAAGATCACAGCTCGTGGCTCATGGCAAAATAAGAAATATTATCCTTTTAAACTCTGGAACTTTAGAAACAAAGTTCCGGATTTTTTATGATTCATAATGCATTTATAAAGCAATTTATAGAAGTTTCCTTAGATGTTAAATGTATGCTAACACAAAGTCATATCTACTAACTTAGAACTTTTTTCTTATTTTTGTGAACAAATTTAACCTATGAGAAAATCATTCTTAATAATATCACTCATTACTGTTATCTCAAGTTTCATGATGCTGTCACATTCTTGTGTGAGGAAACCGCAACATGAAACGTCGGCAAGATTTGAGGAGGCACTGAAATGTTACGACAAGGCTCTTGATATGTTCAGCAACGACAGTCTGCATCAGGCGTTCCCCGAATTCATCAAGGTGCTTGAGATGATAGAGTCCTTGCCGGAAGACATGAACGAAGATGAGAAACATTTAGCCTCAAGAACTTATTGCAACATAACACGTATTCTCGCTTCAAGATTGGAGATTAATGTTAAAGCCGATGCCGCGAGAAAGGCGTTTTATTATCAGAAGATCTCCAATGAGATAGACTCCCTTACCTTTCCTATGGCATGCCTTCTATATGCCGACACGTTCGATTCCGAGACGGAGTCAGATTCTGTGATGTACTATGCCAAGATGGCGATTCCTCTGATCGACACCGTCGGCGAATACGCATCGCTTTATATACTTTCGCAACAATATCTGTCTGAGGCATACCGTCATCAGAAAAAATATGATTCGTGTTTCTATATTAAACGCAATATGATAGCATTTAGCGACAGACATGGCTTGGATACCAAAAGCGACTCCTTGGCGTTGGGCATAGATATGTTCTATTCCTCATACAAACTTGAGTCAAAACCTTACCTCATGAAGGTGCTCGAAATTGAAGCAGGCGACGTTATGGTCGGTATGGTGATGCAGCTGTTGGAACAGATATATGAGATGGAAAACAATCGCGATAGCGTGGCTTTTTGCCGCAGCTTCTACAAACCGAGTTTTGAAGCGGAAATAGAAAGAATTAACGAAGTTGATAGTTTTATAGAAACCTATAATAATTACGCAAAAGAACGTGATGCCCGACTCGAAATTATGCGCGGACAGAAAGAAAAACAAAAAAGAAATATTTATATCATAGTCTCAATCTCACTGCTTCTAACGGCGATAAGCGCATTGATTATACATTCCATACATAACAAAAATAAATATAATAAGCACACCGAGCAACTCAACAACGTAATAGCGGATAAAGACTTTAAGTTTGCCTCTGTCGATGGCAAGATAAAGAAGATGAACAAGGAACTTCGTGAAAAAGAGGAATGTATCAAGACTAAGGAAAAGGAATTGAACGAGATGAAACAAAAGATGCTCAGAATAGAGAATGTTATTGATATTTACGTCTATTATAAATCGGAGATATGCCAGAAAATCATTAATAGAAAACCATCCGACTTTTCGGCTCTGAGCAAAGAAGAGCTAAGTATGCTTCTGCAAGTAGCCGACAAATATCTCAACAACATTAACGTAAGGATTAAAGATAAATATCCGGAGATAAAAAAAGACGACCTGTATTATATATGTCTTGTCCTGCTTAATATAGACGATTACACTATGCAATTTTTGTTAGCCAAAAGCCGTAGGACCATATGGAACAGATTGAATAATATAAGAGCCAAGATGGGATTGGAAAAAGGCGATGATATTTTGATGCATCTTATGAATAACTTCATCAACTGATGGTTTTGAGGTTGAATTTTATGTTTTGAAGGTTGTTGTTTCTCAACTACATAGCTGATTTTATATCACAAAATTATGGATGGTGCCTGGCAGAATAATTTTCAACTTTCAATTTTCAATTTTCAATTCCCAATCTCTTTCTGTTTCTCTCCAATTTCCTCTTTAACCTTTCTTTCTTGTTAAAGCGATCATATACTTTTTTAAATGGATTGTAAAATATGAAATGCCAGCCTCTTATTCTTGGTAAATCTTTGGTCTTGTTGTAATAATAATTTTCTATGTTGATATTGATGTCATGTTGAGTTAAAACATACTTTGGTATAGAAGTGGGAATTTTACTGATTATTTCTTCAACTCTATGATTGTCCAAATAAGGAAAGACATCAATTTCCTGTAACATGATGGTGTCTCTTTCCATCGTTATTTCAAAGTTGTTTGTGTTGATGCTGTCGTAATCGACGGATATGATTTTCGTTACAAAACCGACGCTGCTGATTCTGAGACTGTCATTCTTTCTTATAAGCATCGAGAATTTTCCGTCATAATCAGATGTCGCCCCGTAATATGATTTTTCGCTTAAGATGTGGACGTCAGGAATAGGGGAGAGACTGTCGGATGAAAGCACTTTTCCTTTTAATGGGAAATATTTGTTTTGAGCGTGTAATGAGATACAACACGAAAGAAATAACACTATAAATATAAGTCGTCTCATCCTCCCAAACTTTAGTCATATACAAAACAGATGTTAATGTTTTTTTATTGTGAGGCTGGGAGAATAATTCTTCTCTTACTATAATATATTTGTAAAATCGACGTTCGTAAATCGTCGTTTAATTGTATCTTTGCATTATGAAGAAGGTCTTTATCATCATATTTTTGGTTATAAGCTGTAAGTTGTCGGCAATCAATACTCCCATCGAACAAGATGATTTTTCCGTCGCGAAATCATATTATGACAGCGCGTTTAATTGTCTGGTAAACCAAGACTTCATAGGAGCTATGCCGAAATTCATCAAGACTGCTGAACTTATTGAGAGATTGCCGGAAGATATGAGCGACGAAGAAATGCATCTCACATCAAGAGCCTATTATCAGATGGGAGAGATATTCGGAAAGACGGATATATATTCGTATGAAATTGAAACAATGAAGAGAGCTTCATATTATCAGAAATTCAGACAAGATACATTGTGGATGTTACGCTCAAGGAGACATATAGCATCAGCATTTCAAGTTATGAGAGAATATGATTCGGTAGATTATTATTTGAAGCAGATTGTGCCACTATCCGATTCGTCTAAATATGTTGAGGAGTATTGGCGGATGTTGCATATTATGGCTACACAACAATACGATAAGAAAGAATATGACTCGGCTTTTATATTGCATCAAGATATTTTGGATTATAAAAATGGACATGGGCTTAATACAATAGGCGATTCGATAAGTGTTGGTATTCATTTGTTCTTTAGTCCGTACAGACATAAGTCGAAACCATATCTTCTTAAAATGTACCGTAAGATTGAGACAGACCCTAATGTGAGTATGTATCACATTGGAGGAATAGCTTCGTTTTTATCACAATTATATGAAGAAGAAGGTAATACTGATAGTTTGATGATATGCAATAAATTGTTCGCTGAAAATGTCCATGAGATGACAGAGGAAATATCTGATGATATGATGCTGAAATATATGTATGAGCAGTTCAAAGCAAGACGTGACAATTTTTTCAATGAATTGTTGATGCAGAAAGAGAAGGAAAGAAACCGTAATATCGCTATAATATCTTTCGCTGTAATTTCGATAATATCAGTTGTCATTGTTATGAAGACAAGAAGGAAATCCAAGTCGGAGGAGATAAATATCGAGGATACAGCCGTCTATAATTATGAAGAAGCATGGAAAATATTTGAACAAAGCGAGATGGTGAAAAATATCAAATCCATGTTGAAAACTGATGGCGGTGAAAAGATTTCCGTCAAGAATATAGAAGAATGTGGTATAGAAAAATTAGGCAAGACAGAATTGAAAGAACTGAAAGATTATGCAGATAATGTCTTCGGCGGACGAATTACACGTTTGTCGGAACAGTATGCGGAACTGACTCCGTCCGACATTTATTGCTGCTGTTTTGTCCTAATGGGCTTGACGAATTCTGAAATGGCTGTCCTCTTCGGTGTGAAATATAATGCGATAAACGCACGCGTAACTAAAATTAAGAAGGTCTTCAATACCAACGAAAATCTTCGCGACTTCGTGATAAGAAATCTCGGAGAATAAAAATGAAATCTAAAATAATCTCTTGACTTTATTTGATGGAGATTGTATATTTGCAAATTTGAACTCAATAATCAAAAGATATGAAAACAATAGATTTTACATTAGGGATGTCGTTTTATGACATTAGAAATAGAGAACTGAAAAATTCTGTTATGAATGACGAAAAAGAATACATTGAAAAACAAGAAATCATTAAGGAATTAAGAGAAGTTATTTTCGAAGGTCTTGAAAGTGGCATATCTGATGATTTTAATCCTGAAACATTTCTTGAATCCCTAAAACGGGAATATGACAATGTTTGACTTAATATTTTCTAAGAAGGCTGTCGATGACCTTGCTGAAATATGGAAATACACAGCTAATAAGTGGTCGATAAAACAAGCGGAGGATTATTACAGCATTATCATTTCATCATGTAGAAAGATATCTACAAATCCATTTTTATATGGAACGAAATATAATGAAATCATTGAAGGCTTGTTCGGATGCAGAATAAAGGAGCATGTCGTTTTTTATAAAATTGAAAATGATAAAATTCTTGTGATTAGAATTCTTCATGGAAGAATGGATTTTAAGAATAATCTAGGATAATATTTTATTTCTTTTTGATGAAAATCCTTTCTTTTTAGATGAAATCAGGCTTAATTTGGGAAAAATAGTACCGAATTTGGGAAAAATTTCCCTTTTATTTTAACTGCGGAAGTCATAATTTTGCGGTACAAATTTGAATATAAACAGACGCATAAAAACGCATAGATTATTTCCTTGCAAATGTCAAGTTGATAATTTAATTATGTAACGAGTTTTGAGTTATGAGTCTTTAATAAAGCACACTGCTCATAGCCCGTAGCTCGCAGCAAAAAAATGTGGACAAAGTCTGTTGTTATAATGCTGGAATGTATTTCATCAGTATTCAAGATGATAAAGGCAAGATTCATACAGGAAAATTATCAGTAATTAAATAATGTATAAATAAAGTTTTTTTATGAAAAAGTTATTTTTAAGTTTTGTCATGCTGATGTCATGTTGCATGATGTTTTCTCAAAACGAGTTTGAATATATTTATGATTCTGGAGAATCTAATTGGCTTAAAGTTGTTGATTTCTCAGATATTTTTGAGATGGAAAATGGTGATTATATGCTATTCGGCAGAAAATTCGGAAGTAACTATTTCGGACGTTTCTCCAATTCTGGTGAATTGTTGTCGGAAACATTAATAAATGATTCTGTTCCCGGATATTATCATTTGAATATAGATGGTGTCCCTATAATAAAAAGTAAGGATGGTGGGTTTTATGTATTTACAAACCTTAATCCCGTATTAGATACTAACGATATAAACTTTCAAGGATATTTTGAAGCTAAAATTGTCATGAAAAAATTGGATGAAAATCTTGAGGTGGTTTATTCTAAGGAAATGACAATTCCATTAGATACTACAGGTATTTGGGACGAAACAATAGATTTATATGATTATCCTGAAATAGAAATAGGAACGGTACTTGACGAGGGTGACGGCTTTGTTATCTGTTACGAGAAATATGTAGGAGAGATATACGGACCTGATGAGCATCATGCACACGGATTTGACAGCACATTTATCATCAAAACAGACTATGATCTGAATATATTGAAAAGCGGCGGTCTTGGCCACCTAAAGTGTAATGAGTTGAGACACAGGAATCATCTGTTGTATGATGGAGAAGATGATGAATATTTGTATTATGTCAGTGGTGAATGGAATGGACATTATAAGAATGGATTCTACCTGTATAGATTTGACTCAGATTTCAACTATATTGACGAGCATTACATGGCAAATACTGATGGTACAGGATATCATACTATACATTATCGTGATGGCGACTCCAGCACGGGTGGTATAACATTTAAGCGTACAAGTTCAAATACTACGCTTATGATGGCAGGTGCAAACTGTCATCATTTTAATGGTAATCTTCCAATAGACAGCTATACGGCAGCGGTATGCTTGGAAATAGACGATGAGGCTAAAATGTTGGATAGTATCACATTTGCAAGAGCTGAGTCGTCTCCTGGTAATAGAACTACAGTCCCATACTATGGTTCTATAGACTGGGTGAATGAAAACAGGATATTTATAGGAACAACACCAAATTCATTTTATGCACCATTTTTGAGTGGTTATCAGTATTTTGTTATAAGGATGATTGATAAAGACCTGAATGTCTTGGACGAACTTTATTACGATTTAGGTGAGACTTCGGCATTGTGGACAACCATACTTAAAGCCACCAATGACGGAGGCTGCATGATAGCAGGACATTTCATGGATTTAGTCAATGATCCATATACATACTATAATTACATAAAGAAATTTCCACCGGAAGCATTTCTCTCCATCGAAGAGGCTCACGCCAATGACTTGAAAGTCGCTGTCGCATATCCTAATCCAGGCGGTGATGTGATGAATATCAGAACCATGTTGAGAGATTGTAATCTTACAGTATATGACATGCAAGGAAGGATCGTTCATCAACAGGAAATAACCGATGATGTCACTTCAATAGATGCTTCAAAATGGACAAATGGAATGTATGTTTGGAAATTAGGAATGAGGAATGAGAAGTTAGGAATGAAAGAAGTGGAGAGTGGAAAGTGGATTAAAGGTAATTGAAAGTTGTGATGATTGATTTTGTAACTTTGTGAAATAAATCATAAAAGCCAATCGTTATGAAAAAGAACTTACTATTTGCTGAAACAAATTGACAAACTTAAAAAATAGAAAGGAGTAATTTATGAAAAGAATGTTAATCATGACATTTCTGATTTTTCTCGTATCTACAGGAATATCGCAAGATAACAAGAAGAACAGCATCAGCCTCGGTTTTGGTTCCGTCATAAGCAACAAGATAGATTCATACAGCCCTGTGGTTGATTTAAGTTATAGAAGAAATTTGACGGATAAATTAGGATTGAATGTTGGTTACAAGTTTAAGGATTGTAGTTATGATACGGTTTACCAAGTTAATTCTGATGGGGTTATAAATACATGGAGTGATATCTATAAAGTAAATTCAACATTAGGATCTGTTTATTTAGGGCTGACGTACAATATAAAAATAGTTGGTAATATATACATTGTTCCTCAGTTTAATGTAGGACTTGGATATGCTTCTCAGACTTGTTATATACTTGATAATAAGTGGATAGGCGTTCCTTATTTGGAACGTAATCGAGGAGTGTTTGCGTATATCAATCCTTCCGTAAATGTAGAATATGACATCAATAGGTTTAGAATATTTTGTTCATATAGTTATGATATGGCTTTTGTTAAAACAGGATTTAAAAATCCTTTCACAACTTGTGATGTCAAACCTTATGAGCGTATCAAAATGAACAATTATTTTTTAAGCGATTTGAAATTAGGTGTTGCATTTAGATTTTAAGCTTATGAAAAGAGTACAGATGGCAGGCAGACGATGATGCGTCATCGCCATTCTTCCTCTGCCCCATATTTTCTTCTGTTCTTTTCTAATTTTCTTTTCAATCTTTCTTTCTTGTTGAAACGATTGTATAAACTCTGGATAGGATTTTGAATTATATTGGCTCTTCTGCATTGAGAATTTTCCGTCATAATCAGATGTCGCCCCGTAATATGATTTTTCGCTTAAGATATGGACGTCAGGAATAGGGGAGAGACTGTCGGATGAAAGCACTTTTCCTTTTAATGGGAAATATTTGTTCTGAGCGTGTAATGTCGCACTGCATAAAAATATAATCGCAGATATTAAAAGAAAGTGTCTCATTTGATAAAGTGACGAATCTTCAGAATGAACGGCATCTAAACTTTTTTATTACAAATGAAGGTAACTATATTTTTAAGGGGATTTCTATAAATCACTCGCAAAGCAATTTATAGAAATCCCCTTATGAAGATACAACTGGAATAGCGTTTAAGAACATCTCACCGATATAGAGCTAAGAGCTAAGAAAAGATGAGTGGAGGTAAAGATTCGTGGAGAATATTATTGTTGATATTTTTTTTAATTGAAAAAAATCTAGAAATAATTTTTTCGTAATTTTGCAAACATAAAACCTCATCAATGAACGTATCAGTAAGAATATATAAAGTTTTATTCTCGTCTCCTAAGGCTTTCCTTTGGGGCAGCGTTCATCCATTTAACCAAATGATTTAGGAAACCCTAATCATCACCTTCTTGCGATAATAATCGTATAATCAACATTTTATTTATTTAAATTTTATTTCATTATGAGAAAATTGTATTCTCTAGTGATGCTATTGTGCATGGCATCATCTGTTAATTTTATTAATGCACAGACTGTTGTCACGCAGCGGCTCAGCATTGAGGAGATGTTTGAACTGGCGGAGCAGAACAACCTTCGTATCAAAGCTTCAAACACTGCTGCTATGGAAGCTCAGGAAAATGTCAAAGTTGCAGAAAACGCCTATCTTCCTTCGATAGAGGCCTCCCTTTCTCTGTCGTATAACGGTGACGGAATTATTATGGATAGAAATTTCGGCAATGCTTTTAAGGCAGAGATACCAAGTTTCGGTAACAACTTCTCTCTTGAGGTGTCGCAAGTAATTTACGCAGGAGGCGCTATCAGCAACAGCGTCAAGATGTCGGAACTTCATTCGCAGCTCGCTTCATTAAGTGCTGACCAAAACAAACAGGAAGTGAGGTTTCTCATCGTTGGTAATTATTTGGAATTATGTAAGCTTGAAAATCAACTCGGTATTTTTGATAAGCATATCGAACTGACGCAGAGAGTCCTTGATGATATGCGAGTCCGTCATGAACAAGGAACGGCTCTTCACAACGATATCACTCGTTATGAGTTGAAAATGCAAAACTTGGAATATGCGAAGACGCAAATAATAAATGCTAAACAAATTATCAACAATCAGCTGACTTTCGCTTTAGGTATTTCACAAAATACCATAATTCTGACTGATAGCATCAGTATTGAAAATCTTATTGAGAAAGATTCTCAAAGATGGCAAGACGATGCTCAGTCGTCAGCGATACCTATCAAGATGGCTGAGAAAGCTGTTGAGATGAGCGAATATAAAGTGAAGCTTTCTAATTCGGGGAGACTTCCTAAAATAGCTTTGTTCGCTTTCGACAATCTCAACGGTCCAGTCACAATAGAGATTCCAGCCATAGACAAAAACTTCAATTATTGGGGCGTTGGCATCGGTGTCTCATACAGCTTCGACAAACTTTATAAGTCAAATAAAAACATTAGAGCCGATAATCTTGGTGTCCAAAAGGCAAACGAGGATATGGCGGTCGTTAAAGAACAGATGCTTCTCGCCATTCAAGCAGCTTGCATAAAATACGAGGAGTCTTTCACACTCTTGGAAACGAAAGAGAAAAGTGTGGAATTGGCAAATCAAAATTATGACATCGTCAGCTATCGTTACGACAATGACTTGGCTTTGATAACAGATCTTTTAGATGCCTCGTCGCAGAAGTTAGAGGCTGAGCTTCAGGTGATAAACGCAAGAATCAACATTTTATACAATTATTACAAGCTACATTATATTTCAGGAACACTTTAATTTTAAAATTATGAAAAAGACAAAGAAAATCATTTTAGATATTGTAATCTTTATATTATTAATTGGTGGCATCGCATGGATTGCTTCCTCGTTCTTACACTTCGGTGGCGAACATACCAATAACGCTCAGGTCAGACAAGACATAGTTCCTGTAGCAGCACGTGTGCAAGGTTTTATCAAAGATATTCGTTTCGAAGAATTTCAAGACGTTAAGAAAGGCGACACTTTGGTCATTATTGAAGATAGTGAATATAAGTTGCGTTTGGCTCAGGCGCGCGCCGATTATCAGAATGCCTTGGTGGGAAAGACTGTCATGGGAACAAGTATCGAGACCATAGAAAATAATATCGCCGTCACTGACGCGAGTATCATGGAAGTAGAGATTTTATTGAAAAACGCAGAAGCTGATTATAATCGTTATAAGATTTTACTCGAAAATAAAGCTGTTACACAACAGCAGTTTGAAGGTGTCGAGACAAAATATGAATCGCTGAAAGCTAAATTGGAGACTATGCGTCGTCAGAGACAAAGCACTAATTTAGTTAAAGACGAACAGACACAACGTCTTGAACAAAATGACCTTCGCATAGAAGTGGCTAAGGCAGCCTTGGATTTGGCAGAGTTAAATCTCTCATATACTGTCGTTTTAGCTCCATGCGACGGAACTTTGTCGCGTAAGACTATTCAAGAAGGCGAACTTATGATGCCAGGCAAAACTCTTTTCTCTGTTATCAATAATGAAGACAAATGGATTATTGCCAATTATCGTGAGACGCAGCGCGCTAATATCGAAGTGGGTGATGTTGTTGAGATTAAAGCCGATGCTTTCCCGGAAGAGAAAATAGAGGGCAGGGTGGAAGCTATCTCTAACGCTACCGGAGCGCAGTATTCTATCTCGTCGCCAGATAATTCCACCGGTAATTTCGTAAAGGTGGAACAGCGTATTCCAGTGAAGATAGTCTTTACGGAAAATAACGATAGCGAGGTGATTTCGCAGCTTAGCTCTGGAATGAATGTAGAATGTAAAGTGTTGAATTGATATGGCTTGGCAACAAGGACCTTTTCGTTTTATGACATTCAAGGAATGGGTGCCGGATAAGATGAGGTTTGGGATTTACATCTTTTTCCTTATTGCGTTCCAATTTTCTAATGGAATGTATTTCACTGCTATGAGTCAGATGCAAGGCTCGTTCTCAATCACGATGAACGATGTCAAGATGATGAGTCATGGTCTGTTGATGGGACTTACTATGTATTTCCCGATGGCATTTAGGATGAAAGCGCGTTTCCCGAATCGTATCAACCTCATCATCGCAGCGTTCGGACTCGCGGTCTGCAACTTCATCGTTCCATATATCGACATTCCTTTTGTGTTGGTCGTGATAGGATTCATCGCCGGATTCTTCCGCCTTTACGGAACATTCGAGTGTTTTTCCAATATAATTCCTAAGATAACACCGACTTACAATTACGGGGCTTTCCTCTCTTTCGTGTTTTTCGTTGTCTTAGGCGTGATTCATCTCTTCGATGCCATCAGCATACAAATTATTTATCATTACGACTGGCAACATCTTCACCGACTTGCTATTGGGTTGCTGCTTTTGGTGATAATGATGGCGTTGACCATGATGAGCGATTTCAGAACCATGCCGAAGAAACCGCTTTATGCGATGGACTGGCTCGGCATGATATTATGGAGCATCTTTGTCTTGTCGATTATTTTCGTGGCGCAATATGCCTATCAGTTGGAGTGGCTTCATTCTCCTTACATAAGAATAGCATTGGGAGTGGCTTGTATCTCATTGGCGATTAACTTGATAAGGATGCAAACTCTAAGGCATCCATTCATAGAACTCGCAGCGTTTAATGTGAAACGAGTGCCTCAGCTCCTGGTGGCGTTTCTGTTTCTCGGAATATTGTTAGCTTCTAAAAATGTCTTGCAGAACACTTTTACCAATGCGGTCTTACATTTCGACGCACTCAATGCCGGAAGGTTGAAACTCTTGGAGTTTGTAGGTGCTTTGTTGGGAGCGGCGTTTTCGTTTTATGCCTTGATATTCTTGAAATGGAAACACAGAACGGTGACATTCATAGGGTTTACGGCTGTCGTCACTTATGTTATGATGATGTATTTTCTTATATCGCCTGACACTAACATTGAAAAATTGTATCTGCCTTTGATATTATGTAACTTCGGACATCTGTGCATATTCATCGCTTTGACGGTTTATATTCAGGCTACTGCGCCTTTCAAAAACTATTTTCAAATCTTATGCATATTGGGATTTGTAAGGACAGGAATAGCCTCGCCTATTGGAGATTGCATTTATCAATATGGTATCAACGGTCTTATGGGAAAACATCTGTCGATGATAGGGGAAAACATCAATCTCGGTCTGCAATCCTCGATGAGCAATCTGAGTATGATAGGAAGCGAAGCTATGTGCGCCACCCTGATGGAACTTTACGGATACACTTTTATATTCGGTGTTTCGGTGTTGTTTCTAATTGGGATAATGAACTTTTTTAGAACTCAGAACTTAGAATTCAGAACTTAGAAAAGATATGTGTAGATACTTGTGATTCGTGGAAATAAAAAAGGTGCCTGAACTTGTCGAAGGCACCTTTAGTTCAAAAGCCCAAAGCCTTAGCTCTTATTTAATATTCTCAACCTTAACCTTACTAAATCTCATGGCTTTCGTCATGAACTTAGGCAGTGGTTTGTAGTCGTCTCTGTTGCCGAGATTGAGATAGATGCCGAATTTTTTCATCACCGGCACTTTGAAGGTCTCGACAAACTCTATCAATGTTCCGTTAGGGTCTTCCACGTAGGTGAAGTGTCCGTTGGCATCGCCCATGTCGAAGTCGCGGCCGCCATCGCAGACGAAAGGATGTCCTAATGCTTCAGCAGCTTCCTTGATACAATCCATGTTACGGACATCGAAGCAGAGATGGATGTAACCTGGGTCGCCCCAATATCTGTTTTCCAATGTTCCAGTACGGACGTGGCAAGCCGCGTCTTGGTTGTCTTGGACGTGGCAAGCCGCGTCCCTACATTGGATTAATTCAATATGAGAGTCGCCCATCATGTCGGAGAGAGGTCCTTGTATTGGTTTGGAACGTTTCAACATCACGCGGCGATATTCGTCTTTACCTCCGTTTATATTTCCTAACTCATCAAAAGTTCCGGTTACATCGCCGACAACGGTATCATAATCTAATAATTTCCCGTAGAATTCGATGGACTTTTCCATGTCTTTGACACCGATAACAACGCCGTTGACACCGCCGTTTGTCTTATCTTCATCGATGAAAGCGTAGTTGTTTTGTTCCACTTCAAAGATGTTGTTCCAAGGGTCTTTGAAATAGAAATGCTTGAAACCGAAAGGGGAGGAGCATACTTCGCTGAGTATGGTAGCTCCATTGTTTTTAAGATGAGCGTATGATTTGTCGACGTCTTTGGCTTTTATCTTACAGATGTTGATGCCGTAGTCGCCGAGTTGAAGCGGACGTTCCGGATATTTGACTTTTCTGCCTTTAGGCTGCCACACTTCGAATCCGCCGCCGCCACGAGGATTGAACGCTAAGATCGCTCGTCTCGGCTGTGGCTTGCCGCCTGTGTAAGGAAGCATACGTTCTGCAACGCCTTCGTCGTCGAAGATCTTCATCTCGAAACCTAAGACTGTGTGATACCATTTCCATGGAGCTAACAATTCTTCAACTCCAATGCCTACTTGCTGTATGCCGCATATAACTTTTTCTTTCATGACTTGATTTTTTATGTTGGAGAAATGTGTTTTGAAAGTACGTAATAAAGTCGTGGCAGATACCTGTTGATATGCGCCATGAGAAGTTCGTACTTGCCGATAAGTTTTCTGTGTTTCTTTTTCTTGATAGCTTTGACTGCGCGTTTGGCAGCTTTGTCAACGTCTAAGCCTTTAGCCTGACCTTGATCCATCTTGCCGTATTTCTCTCCGTTACCGAGAAGCGCGCTTTTGCTTATGTTGGTGTTGATACGTCCTGGAATTAAGAATGTGACGCTGACGTTATCGTATTCTAAATCCATCGATTCGAAGAAGCCGAAGAGAGCGTGTTTCGAGGAACAATATGATGTCCTTAACGGGAAACCGAATAATCCGGCGAGTGATGTCGTTACGGAGATACTTGTATGTTCTGCATGAAGAATCTCTTCCTTGAATTTCTTGATGAGATAAACCGAACCCCAATAGTTGATCTGCATTATCTTCTGGTCGGTGGCGAAGTCGGTGTCGAAAGCTTTGGCTCGCTGTGAGATTCCTGCGTTCAGGACGAAAAGGTCGATGCTGACATTATGTGATTTCACGAACTCGACCATATTGTCGATGCTCGAATAATCGGCGAAGTTGCTTTCTATGGTATAGACTTTAACGCCATTTGATTCGCAGGCTTTCTTTGTTTCTTCCAAGTCGTTGGAACCTAAGCCTGTTAAAAATAAGTTGCAACCTTCTTTGGAAAGTTGTTTCGCAATAGCAGCTCCAATTCCGGAACTGCCTCCGGTTATAAGAGCGTATTTGTTAGAAAAGTTTATCATAATAATGTTTCAATTGTAGCTATGGGCAACGGGCAATGGGCTGTGAGAGACGATAAGCTCACTGCTCAAGGCTCATAGCTCGAAGCTATATCTTTTAAGCTACAAAAATATCATTTTTTTTCAAATGTACTTAAATAAAAATAGGTGAAAAATGATAAAATATTTTACAAAATCATTTTGATAAAGTAAATATATTTACTAATTTTGCGAGGAAAAAATAATTCTAATTAATATCTTAAAACAATGGAAATTTTTGAAAGAATAGCAAAGGACTCAGGCGGTCCGATTGGTCAATACAGAGACCGTGCACACGGTTATTTCGTTTTCCCAAGATTAGAAGGTGAGTTGGGACCTCACATGCGTTTCAACGGTGTTGATGTCTTGAACTGGAGTTTGAACAACTACTTAGGTTTGGCTAACCATCCTGAAATCAGAAAAGTCGATGCTGAAGCTGCTGCGAAGTGGGGCATGGCATATCCAATGGGAGCTCGTATGATGAGCGGTAACACTCGTCTTCACGAAAGATTGGAACAAGAACTCGCTGATTTTGAAAGAAAAGAAGCCGCTTATGAATTTAACTTCGGTTATCAGGGTATCGTTTCAACAATCGACGCATTGGTGACACGCCACGACGTTATCGTCTTCGACTCAGAGGCTCATGCTTGCTTGATTGACGGTAAACGTCTTCACTTAGGAAAATCATTCCACTTCAAACACAACGATATTGAAAGTTGCGAGAGAACACTTCAGAGAGCTACAGAAATCGTCGAGAAGACAGGCGGCGGCATTTTGCTCATCACAGAAGGCGTGTTCGGTATGACAGGTGCTCTCGGTATCTTGGATCAAATCGTTGAGTTGAAGAAGAAATATAAATTCCGTATCCTCATCGACGACGCTCACGGTTTCGGCGTTATGGGACCTACAGGTCGCGGTACTTCGGAACATTTCGGCGTAATGGATGAGATCGACCTTTATATCGGAGCATACGCTAAGTCGATGGCTATCATCGGTGGTTTCGTTGCAGGTCCTAAATATGTTATCGATTACTTACGTTATAATATGCGTTCGCAGATGTATGCCAAGTCGTTGCCTATGCCTATCGTTGAAGGCTGCTTGAAACGTCTCGAAATAATCCGCAGCGCGGAAGGCGACGAACTCCGTAAGAAATTATGGACAGTGACACGCGCATTGCAAAAAGGTTTCCGTGATTTAGGATTCGAAATAGGACCAGCAGAAGCTTGTGTGACACCTATCTTCTTGCCAGGAAATGAAATTCAAGCTACACAAATCGCTCAAGACCTTAGAACAAATTACAAGATTTTCTGTTCTATTGTCACGTATCCAGTCATCCCAAGAGGCATGATTATCTTCAGAATCATTCCTACTGCGGTTCATACTTTGGAAGATGTCAACTACACATTGAATGCATTTGCCGATGTGAAGAAGAAATTGGCTGAAGGTAAATACGACTCTGATGTGATTCCGGATATGGCTATTTGGTAACACATTATTAATATGGAAAACTTTTATAAAGATAAGGTAATTATTGTGACGGGAGCCAGCTCGGGTATCGGGTTGGCTTCTGCCCAAAAATTTGCTTCGTTAGGAGCGAAAGTCGTCCTTGCGGCGCGTTCGTTAGATAAACTCGAAAAGATAGCATCCGACTTAAATCAGAGGTTCGCTGCACATAGCTCACAACTCATTGCTCATTGCATCAAAACCGATGTCACTAAAGAAGAAGATTGTAAGAATCTCATTGATCAAACAGTAAGACATTTCGGTAAGATTGATGTCTTGGTCAATAATGCGGGTATCTCGATGCGGGCGGTTTTTAAAGATTTAGATCTGACCGTCATGAAGTCGTTGATGGATACTAACTTCTGGGGGACGGTCTATTGTACTAAATATGCATTACCTTATCTATTGAAGTCGAAGGGAAGTGTGGTCGGGGTTATTTCCACGGCGGGTTATGTGGGACTTCCTGCACGTACCGGATATTCGGCTTCGAAGTTCGCCGTTAGAGGATTCCTTGAGACTTTACGTATCGAGCATTTGTATGATGGCCTTCATGTCATGATTTTCGCGCCAGGATTTACGACATCCAACATACGGAATGTCGCTTTAACGGCTGATGGTAGTCCTCAGGGAGAGACACCTCGTAATGAGGAGAGGATGATGTCGGCGGAGAGGGTGGCGAGGATTATGGCGAGAGGGATCATGAAAAAAAAGACACACATGGTGCTGACCCCGCTCGGGAAGGCTACCTTGATAGCAAACAGACGGCTTCCCCGCATGGCAGATAGAATGGAATATAAAATGATGGCTAATGAACCAGACAGCCCGCTAAAAAAACAATAATCTTATGCTTCTGATAAAAAAAATAGCAGTCGACATCAACATACTCAATTGCTCATTGATAAAGATATTCTCAAAGGAATTGAGTAAGAACAATATCAACCTGACACCGGAACAATATCTTGTAATGGATATTCTCTGGGATCAGGGTACCTTGTCGCAACAAGCTATCGCCGATATAATACAGAAGGATAAAAATTCTGTGACTAAATTCATAGATTCATTGGAGAAGAAAGGTCTCGTCTCCCGCGTGGTAAATAAGAATGACCGCCGCATAAACAATATCATTGTATCGGAGGAGGGATTGAAACTAAAAGACAAGACCACCGAAGTGGCGATTAATATGATGCAAAATGTTCTCGCTGATATCTCGGAAGACGACCTTCTCATATTCGACAAGGTGATGAATCAGATTAAAAGTAATATCGATTCTTATTGATTTAAGTCAGCGGATAACGGAGTATTATTGTTTAAGGTTTAAAGTTTAAGGTTTAAGGCAATAGGATAAACTTATAAACTTTTACACTTTCAACTACTATGAACTAAAAAAGCTCGGTTTTCACCGAGCTTTTTTTCCCTTTTAACGAATAAAAAATTAATTCTTAATCTTCGACGATAGCATCATTTGGACATGCACCAGCACATGAGCCGCAACCAACACATGTGTCAGGATCAATTACATAGATGTCGCCTTCAGAAATAGCACCAACTGGGCACTCATCGATACATGTGCCGCATGCTACACAATTGTCTAAAATTTTATAAGCCATAATTTTTAAATTTTGAATTACTGCTGCAAAGATATAAAGATAATTGAAATGTAAGTAAAAAAAAATGAAAAAATAAAAAAATCTTTTTCATATATTTTTGTCAAACTAATAAATAAATAGTTACATTTGCAGAAAATTTGAATAAACACAATTAGTACAATATTAATATCAGTTTACTATGACAAAAGTAACTAAAGTTGTAGAACTCGAACAAGTAGTTATCCGCTTTGCGGGTGACTCAGGAGACGGTATGCAGTTGACTGGTAACTTATTCTCAGACTCAACGGCATTCGCTGGCAACGACTTCGCCACATTCCCGGACTATCCGGCTGAAATCCGTCCTCCACAAGGTACAGTGTCCGGAGTTTCCGGTTTCCAAGTACATTTCGGTCATAAACCTGTTCATACTACAGGTGACCTCTGCGATGTTTTGGTCGCTATGAACCCTGCTTCCATCAAAGCTAATATGCGTTGGCTCAAACCTGGCACCACTATTATCTTTGACGTGGATTCTTTGACAGACAAGTCTTTAGAAAAAGCAGGTTACACTTCAGACCCAACTACAGACGACACGCTCAGCCAATACAAACTTATCAAGGCTCCTATCTCATCTCTTACATTAGAGGCTTTGAAAGATTTTGGAATGGATAGAAAGGCAATGCTTAAGTCGAAGAATATGTTCGCACTCGGTATAGTAATGTACCTCTTCAACCGCGACATCACTCAGCTTAACCATTACTTTGAAAATAAATTCAAGAATAAACCGGATGTTATCAAAGCTAATCAAACAGTAGTCGCCGCTGGTTACAGCTACGCCGACACTATCGAAGTCTTCGCTAACACTTATCGTATCCAACCTGCTGAACTTCCTAAAGGAAAATATCGCGACATCTCAGGTAACGTCGCAACAGCATGGGGACTCATGGCTGCAAGCGAACGCTCAGGTCGTCAGCTCTTCATAGGTTCTTATCCTATCACCCCGGCAACAGACATCTTGGTGGAACTTACAAAATACAAGAACTTAAAAGTTAAAGCTTATCAAGCAGAAGACGAAATCGCCGGTATCACTTCTTCAATCGGTGCTTCTTTCGCTGGCTGCCTCTCAGTGACAACAACATCAGGTCCAGGTCTCTCACTTAAATCTGAAGCCTTGGGTCTCGCTGTCATGACAGAGCTTCCTCTCGTTATCATCGACGTACAACGCGGCGGTCCTTCAACAGGTCTTCCTACTAAGACAGAACAAAGCGACTTGATGCAGGCTTTATACGGTCGTAACGGCGACGCTCCTCTCATCGTATTGGCAGCTAAGAGCTCGGTCGACTGCTTCTACTCTGCATACGAAGCTTGTAAATTAGCTTTGGAACACATGACTCCTGTCATTTTGTTGACAGACGGAGCTCTCGGTAACGGCACTGAGATATTCCGTATTCCAAAGGTCGCTGAACTTCCAGCTATCGTGCCTCCAATCGCTAAAGCTAATGATCCTGACTATTTGCCATATCGTCGTGACGAAGAAAAATTACGTCGTGAATGGGCGATCCCAGGAACAGAAGGTCTCCGTCACCGCATCGGTGGTCTCGAAAAAGAAAACGGCAAGGGCAGCGTTTCTCACGATCCTAAGAACCACGAACTCATGACTCAACTCCGTGAAGAGAAAGTTAACCGCGTGGCTAATTACATCCCTGAACAAGAAATTCTCGGCGACCCTAACGCTGACCTCTTAGTAGTAAGCTGGGGCGGTACATACGGTGTAGTCCTTTCTGTAGTAGAAAAGATGATCGCTGAAGGTAAATCAGTGGCTCACGCTCACTTCCGTCACATCTCTCCACTTCCAAAGAATACTGAAGAAGTGTTGAGCGGTCATAAGAAAATTGTCGTCTGTGAAATGAACAGAGGCCAGTTCGCAAACTACCTCCGCATGAAACACCCAGGACATATCTACGAACAATATAATAAGGTACAAGGCTTGCCATTCTTGACAGCCGAATTGGAAAATAAGTTTAATGACCTTTTAAAATAAGATAATACTATGGAAAATATAAATAACAATCAGGTTGTTAATCTTACTAAAGAAGATTTCGTAAGCGATCAAATCGTGAAATGGTGCCCAGGTTGTGGCGACCATGCAATCTTGAAAGCAGTGGAAGACGTTTTCCCTAAATTAGGAAAAAGAAAAGAAGACATCGTCGTCGTTTCTGGTATCGGCTGTTCTTCACGCTTCCCATATTATATGAACACATACGGATTCCACAGCATCCACGGCCGTGCAGCAGCTATAGCTACAGGCGTGAAACTCGCTAACCCAAACCTCTCCGTATGGGTCATCACCGGTGACGGCGACTGTACTGCTATCGGCGGTAACCACTTCATCCACGCCGTACGTCGTAACATCGACATGAACCTCCTCCTTTTCAATAACCGTATCTACGGCTTGACAAAAGGTCAGTTCTCTCCATGTACTTTCCGTGGAACAGTCACCAAGACTTCTCCACAAGGTACTTACGAAGATCCATTCAACGTAGGTGAACTCGTGATAGGTGCAGGTGGTAAATTCTTCGCTCGCGGCGTCGACGTAAATACACAGGAACTTACACAGATCTGCTGTGAAGCTAAGAACCACGACGGTCTCTCAGTAGTCGAAATCCTCCAGAACTGTATGATCTTCTCTAACGGTATCCACAGCAATATCACAGCTAAGGAAGTCCGTGACGATATGCAGGTGAAATGTGTTCACGGCAAACCATTGATCTTCGGTAAAGATCGTAACAAAGGTATCGTTCTAAGAGGCAACCGTCTCGAAGTCGTTACTATCGGTGAAAACGGTGTTACAGAAGCCGACATCTTAGTTCACGACGAAAAAGAAAAGACTACAGGTATCCACATGATGTTGGCTCACATGATGCCACCAGAATATCCAGTAGCTATCGGTGTTATCCGTAACGTTGAAGCTCCAACATACAACCAATGCTTAGACGGCGTCATCGAAGAAGAGACAGCTAAGTCAAAGATTCATTGCGTTGACGACCTTCTCAACAGCGGAAGCACTTGGGATATTGAATAAGACAATAGACTACGGATAACGGTCAACAGACTTTGTCCATAATGATAGAAAAAAGCCGTTACAAATTTGTAGCGGCTTTTTTATTTTGATACAACAGATGCAAATTATAAATATCTTATGAGGATTTCTATAAATTGCTTTGCAGGTGATTTATGAATTTTGCCTATAATAGAAAAAGCCGTTACAAAAAAAAAGTAGCGCTTTGTCTTTTATATAACTTTATTTATTATTTTTACTGAAATTATTGTTGAACTTAAATCGCATTACAATGAAGAAGATCTACATTACATTATTGCTACATTTTGCTTTAATAGCAAGTCTTTGTGCTCAGAACGTTCTTTTAGAAACGAGTTTTGAAGGTCCTGGTTTTGACGAAGGTTGGACTATAGGTATGTCACAAGGTATTGATATTCCACCTCAGGACTATCCGGCAACAGGTCTCGATCCATGGGAAAAATGGGATATAACTGAAACGACATCTTTCGGCTATGTTCATTCCGGCGACTCCGCTGCATGGATAGGCGGAACAGCGTTTGAGGAACCGAAACACGACTGGCTGATGACTCCGCTGATTTCCATACCGGAGAATGAGAACGCCATGATGTATTATTGGTTGTGGTATCACTCGGAGATGTCATACGTCAATAGATTTTACATAATGATTTACGATAACGAAACCGATATGTGGGAACAAGCATATCTGTTGGCAAACGAATTCAATTCGCCTTACCACTATACAGAAGAATATAAATTAGATCTCAATCCTTGGGTGGGAAAGGACATCAAGATAGCATTTGTGAAAAACGGAACGTATCAGATGGCGATGGATGATATCAGAGTCCTTAGTTCAGGAACCGACAATGTTGATGATGTCGTCTTATCTTCAGAAATTGAGATTTATCCGAATCCGGCAAACGATTTCGTCACGATAAAGACTCACAACAATATTGGCGATTTGATTACAATTTCCGATATTTCAGGAAGAACGCTCATTACTGAAGAAGTTACAGATGATGATATACAAATCAATATCGCTGATCTTGCCAAGGGTCTATATATTATTAAGGTGGGAGATAAAAGCGAAAAATTGATAATAAGAGACTGAAATTCGTTTTGATTAGATATATGATGAAAAGCCGCTACTGAATAATAGTAACGGCTTTTCTATTTGTTGTTTGATGATGTTTTTATTTTTTTCGTAACTTTGGACGTTAAAATAAAAAAGTATTAAACTATGAAACGATTCCTTGTTTTCCTTATTGCAGTCTGCTTTTCAGCAAATGCTTTTGCTCAAATCACAAAACAACAAGATAATGTAAATGTTGAACAAATTGAAGACGAGAATAATCCTGTACAAAATCTGAATAAGATACAAAACAATCTTGATTACATGATGTTGACATGGGAGCTCCCTCAAAATACAAGTTATGACGAAAAGATATTGTCATGGTCTGATGATATGTTATACACTATAAGCGCTGCCGGAATCCATGAGGAACAAGAAGCATTGCATTATTTCACTTCGGAAGATGTCGCGGAATATGTAGGATGGAAAGTCAAACAAATAGCGTTTATTCCTTTGGGAACGGAAAATACCCATTCCATTGTAATATGGGAAGAGATTGATGAAGAGAAAACATTGGTATATGAACAGGAAATAAATAACGAGAATCTTGCTTTTCGTGAATGGAATTATATCGACCTTGACGAAGACTTTTATTTTGAAAACAATAAAAATTATTATATAGGATTCTCATCAGATGGAGATTCGAATGGACATTGGATATTTCCATGCGACAATAGTGAACCGAATTATGAGAAGAATTGGGTTCATGTCGGAGACACATGGTCGTGTCTTGATTTGGCAGTCAATGTTAATTTATGTATCAAGACTATTCTGGAGAATCCAGACGGCAAAGACATCAATATCGATAATAGTAAAAACAACAAGTTGACAGGATATAGAGTTTATGCCAACAATGAAATTGTAAAAGAAATAAAAGAGCCTTATATCGTATGTTATTTCGATACTGAATTTGAATCGGCAAATGACATCGAATATTGCGTGACTGCTGTATATGGCGATGTGGAGTCGGAATCGCTTTGCGTTGAGCATGTCTCTGTAGATGACATCGCATATTCATCAAGACTTGAGATTTATCCGAATCCGGCAAACGATTTCGTCACGATAAAGACTCACAACAATATTGGCGATTTGATTACGATTTCCGATATTTCAGGAAGAACGCTCATTACTGAAGAAGTTACAGCTGATGATATACAAATTAATATCGCTGATCTTGCCAAGGGTCTGTATATTATCAAGGTGGGAGATAAAAGCGAAAAATTGATAATAAGAGACTGAGCGTCGTTTTGATTAGATATATGAAAAAAAGCCGCTACTATTATTCAGTAGCGGCTTTTTTTCATGAGAAGAGTTTATACTTAACTTGTTGTTTTATATCAATTAGGTTTCTTGTTTTTCAGTTTCTCAGTTTTTCAGTTTTTCAGATTTAAAATCAAAGTTCCACTTTCCAAAGTCCGTGGAGGTTACAGTATTCGTAAACCGCGACAGCTTTCTCGTCGCCGAGATGAACTACTGCTACTGGTTGGTCTTTCAGATCTATTCTTATTCCGCCGTGTTCGGTTTCCACATAAATGAAAGCGATGTGATGTTCTGGAAGCATCGGATGATGGACGCTGCCGACTTCAATCTTTAAGATGTTGTCTTCGAGACGTGTCACGACAGGGATATGTTTCTCTCCGCTCGCCTCTACGGTGTTAGGAACTAACTCTTCCATCTTTTCGCCGCAGCAGAAAACCGGAACTTTTGAATCTACTATCTTTTCTATTACATTACCACAATGATTGCATTTATAAAATTTTGTTGCCATAATATTCTGTTTTTTTAATGTTTGTATTTTTGATGTCTTAGGGTCTCAGGGTCTTTGTGACTTTGCGACCTTTTCTTGCTGCAAAAATATAACGAAATCTTTCTCACGTCAAACAGATTGTTTCGATACGATTATCGATTTTGTAGATAAGGAACATGTGAATTAATATTGCAGATTCAAAAAGGTCTCAGGTTCTCAATTTCTCAGTTTTTCAGATTTCAAAAAAATCCGTAGTCTGTCGTCCGTTGTCTGTTGACTTTTATTTATCTTTGCATTATATTTTTTTACACTATGAAAATGTCTTTCAAACCAGGGACTATGATTTATCCCTTGCCTGTAGTGATGGTGAGTTGTGGCGATAGTCCTGAAAATTATAATATCGTAACAGCGGCATGGACAGGGACTATATGCTCCGATCCTCCGATGTGTTATGTCTCATTAAGAAAAGAACGTCACTCGCATGAGATAATCTCCCGTACTAAAGAGTTTGTTATCAACGTCACGACGGAAGAACTTGCACGTGCTACCGATTGGTGCGGAGTGCGCTCAGGTCGCGATTATAACAAATTCAAGGAGATGCATCTTACGGCAGAGCAGGCTCAGATTGTCAAGGCTCCGCTCATAGCAGAGTCACCGCTTAATATAGAATGCAAAGTAGTTGAAGTTAAAGAACTCGGATCGCATGATATGTTCATAGCTAATGTGGTAGCCGTCAATGGCGACACAAGATTCTTCGACCCAAGTACAGGTCAGTTCCAACTCAATCAAGCCGACCTCATCACTTATTCCCACGGGAAATATTATACATTAGGAGATAAAATCGGCGGATTCGGTTTCTCCGTCGATAAAAGAAGAAATAAATCCACAAAGAAATAATTATGGATTATATTTACGTAAGACAACGGACAACAGACAACGGACAACAGATATTGTCCGTCAATGATGTTAAGGAACTTTTAAAAGACTGGATTAAATTATATCCGAATTCTTTCGCTCCTGATGTGGAGCTTAGAATTTATCAACATGAAGACGACATCATAATCCGACTTCATGAAGATATGAGTTCGTTGGCAGTCGCACTTCTTGTATTGTATTTTGACAATAGACAACAGACAACAGACAACGGACAACAGTCATTAACCACAGCTTATGTTACGATAGATGATACCGAAGTCTTGTTAAAACAAAATGTCGGTAAAAGAGCTATGATAGTTGGAAGTCAACAGACAACAGAACAGTCTTCGTCTACTTCTGTTAGGTTTGTACTCGATGATAATTATTGTCTCGATTATGATTTTGAGAAAAGAGCTAAGCCTGTTAAAGACGCCGATATTGCTTTTAATGAAGAAGAAATAAATCTTCCCGAAAATTATGAGACCGTTAAGGTAGGTGACGTGATAAAGAATACTGTTGATAAGGTTTTGGAAGAAGAAGGACTTACACATAGAAAGATGTTGATTTATTTGTTGTGCGGAGTCATAGGTTTGAGCATCGGTTTTATCATAGTTTATTTTATGGGCAGATAATATGTTAAAAGAATTTAAGAATTTTGTCGAGAAGAATAATCTCATAGAGAAAGGGGATAAGATTCTGCTTGCATTAAGCGGCGGAATAGATTCGATGGTGCTCGCAAAACTCTTGATTTTATATAGTCAACGGACATCGTCCACAGTCAATAGTCAGAGTCAGTGTCATCTCTCTTTCGCTCATTGTAACTTTCATTTACGTGGCGACGATTCTAATCGTGATGAGAAGTTTGTGACGGAATTTGCAGAAGAAAATAAGATACCTATTTATATTCAACATTTTGATACGGAATCTTACGCTAAAGAAAACTCTCTTTCCATCGAGATGGCGGCTCGTGAACTGCGTTACTCTTGGTTCGAAGAGTTAAAAGATATTAATAATTTTACAAAGGTAGCTCTCGCTCATCATGGTGACGACCAGATTGAGACATTCCTTATTAATATGTTGCGCGGCTCTGGCATCAAAGGTCTGAAAGGAATGAAGCCGCAGAACGACTTCTACATACGACCTTTGCTCTTTTCAAACAGAAGTCAGATCGAGGCTTTCGCTAAAGAAAATAATATTCAATGGGTTGAGGACTATACCAATAACGAGACTATTTATTTGAGAAATAAGATTCGTCATCAGATAATTCCACTTTTTGACGAGATAAAAGAGAACGCCCGCAATAGTATGAATTTCTCCATCGACTGTCTTTCCTCAGAAAATGATCTGTACAGAAGTCTGATAGAAGAGAAATTGTCGATGATTGAAAACGTTAATAGAGATTACAGATTTGTAGATAACATACATTTTCTTAAAAATAAAGAAGGGAAACAGCTTCTTTTTGAATGGGTAAGAAAATACGGGTTTAACTTCACACAGTCGGAGTCTATGTACGAGGCGATGATGAATGGTAAATCGGGAGTTGTATTTTATAATGACAACGGACAACAGACAACGGACAACAGCCTGATCGCTTCAGTTCAAAAAGACAGAATCGAGATTTTTAAAAATAGATTTGATGATGATGAATTTCAGATTCAAATAGATTCTCAGATTCTCAGATTCTCAGATTCTCAGATTCTCAGATTTTCGGTTTTTAAAAAAAATGAGGATTTCAAATTGATAAAAGATTCGTCGGTCGCACAATTTGATATGGATAAGATTGCATTTCCTTTGAAAATAAGACATTGGAAAAAAGGAGATAGATTCAGACCTTTGGGAATGAAGGGTTCAAAATTGTTGAGTGATTTTTTCAATGATTTAGGATTTTCTACTTATCAGAAACAAAAAGTCTGGATTATGGAAGATGCTAATGGTTTGATTCTGTGGGTTGTTGGGTATAGGATCAGCGATAAGGTGAAAATATCAGATTCCACTGAAGTTATTTTTCAATGTGACTTAAAGAGTTAAACCTTTTTTTCTTAAATTTGCGCACTTTTTTATTGTGAAATAATTAACAAATTTATCTAATAAATCAACAGAAAATCATGAAAAAGTTTTTAAGGTTATTTACTTTCTTGGTTTTGTTGCTTCCAATGATGGCAAAGGCTCAGATACTTGAACCTGTACAATGGACAGTTGAAACTGAGAAGTTAAACAAGAATGAATACAATATCGTATTCAAGGCAGAAATTGAAGATCATTGGCATCTTTATTCACAGTACACTCCTTTTGGCGGACCAATGCCTCTCTATTTTGAGTTTACCGATACTTTGGGCATTGAACGTATAGGTGGAGTTGTAGAACCAAAAGCAATTATCAAGTATAGTGATATTTTTGAAATCGACGAACATTTCTTTGAAAATGAAGCTGTCTTTACACAAAAGGTAAAATTGGTTGATGATGCAGCGACAGTTGCAGGTGTCATTACCGGTCAGGCATGTAAAGAAAGTTGTGTTCAACTTACATACGATTTTGAAGTTCAACTCGGTGAGCCAGCAGTTGTTAAAGATGCAACGGAAGAGTCTTCCGCAGGTGGCGAAAGTCTTTGGGCTTTGATTATCGAAGCTATCATCTGGGGTTTCGCAGCTCTTATGACACCTTGCGTTTTCCCTATGGTTCCAATGACAGTGTCGTTCTTCTTGCATGGTGACGAAAACAAAGCTGTAGGTCGTTTTAAAGCTATCATGTATTACGTTTTCATCGTAGCTCTTTACACTCTCCCAATCGCAGCTATTATCTTGATTACTTGGATTTTCGGTGGTGATAGTGTCACTGCTGACATCTTCAACTGGATCTCTACATCATGGGTTACAAATATCTTGTTCTTCATCGTGTTCATGGTATTCGCAGCTTCATTCTTCGGAGCTTTCGAAATCCAATTGCCAAGTTCATGGGTTAACAAGAGCGACAGCAAACAAAGCAGCAGCAAGGGTCTCGGCGGCGTGTTCTTCATGGCATTGACACTCGTTCTCGTCTCTTTCGCTTGTACAGGTCCTATCGTGGGTACAGTTCTTATCAAATCTACATCAGGTGAGTTCTGGACACCTATCATTACCATGATGGTATTCGCTATGGCATTCGGTCTCCCATTCGCATTGTGCGCTCTCTTCCCATCATTGTTGCAGAATATGCCACAAAGCGGCGGATGGCTCAACTCAGTTAAAGTAGTTCTCGGCTTCGTAGAAATCGCCCTCGGTTTCAAATTCTTAAGCGTCGCCGACCAGACTTATCACTGGGGTCTCTTAGACCGTGAAGTATACCTCGCAATATGGATCGTATGTTTCACCTTGTTAGGTCTCTACCTCTTAGGAAAGATCAAATTCGCTCACGACTCAGACGTACAACATCTTTCAGTATTCCGTCTCATCCTCTGTATCGTGGTCTTCACATTCGTAGTTTATATGATCCCAGGTATGTGGGGTGCTCCTCTTAAAGCTTTGTCTGGTTACTTGCCACCACAACAGACTATGGACTTCGACCTCAAACGTATCAATCAAGAAAATGCTGATAAGGTCATAAATTATGTCGATGCTAAGATGTCTAATCTCTCTGTTCAAGCAGAACAATTAGACAAGAAAGTCTCTGCAGCAGTATTGTGCGAAGAACCTAAATACGCCGACATCTTCCACTTGCCTCACGGTCTCAAAGGTTATTACGACTATGAACAAGCATTAGCATGCGCTAAGGCACAAAACAAACCTATCTATATCGACTTCACAGGCCACGGCTGCGTCAACTGCCGTGAAATGGAAGCTAACGTATGGAGCGACCCACGCGTACTCGAAATGTTACGCAACGACTATGTCATCGTAGCTCTCTACGTCGATGATAAGACAAAACTTCCTAAAGAAGAATGGATCATCGGTTCAGATGGTAAAGAGAAGAAATCAATAGGTCGCGTTAACGCTGACTTCCAAATCTCTAAGTTCAACACCAACGCTCAGCCATATTATTGCCTCATGGGACATAATGGCGAACTCTTGGTTGATCCACGCGCTTACGATTTGGATAGAGACGCTTTCGTCGACTTCCTGAAGAAAGGTGTCGAAAACTTCAATAACGGAGTTTCAATCAGAAATATTTATGAATAATTAAAATAAATTATACAACTAAGGAGACGTCGTTGAATGATGACGTCTCCTTTTTTAATTAAACCCTACTTATAATCATTATGAAGAGAATTGTTTTATTATTAATGTGTATTTTTACTTTGTCGTGTGTTCAGATTCAGGCACAGACAACAGGTGGTAAGAAGAACAAGGGTTTTAAAACTATCAAAACGAATGCTGGAAAAAGCGTCCTTCCGTCTTATCGTTCGAAGAAGCATCTGAATCTGTTAAAGGACAGATATAATACGCCAACAATGAGTAATTCGTACGCCTCGTGCGAAAATATTTCTGATTCTAAGAGAAAACGCAGCGGTGGCAGTAGCAGTCAATACAGCAAGATTACATTCTTCGATTTGAACTACGCCTACTCTACCGACCCACAACATTCCTTCGGCGCAACTTTCGGTCAGGTAAGACGGTTCGGATATTATATCAGCGCAATGACAGGCCTGAAATATTCCGCCCTCAACGCTGATGTTGAATGCGACCAGACCGGTTTTGTTGATGGCGAGATGCAGTATTATTCAGGGCGCACCACCAACTCAAGATATTCCGTGATATGTGGACTTATGTTCAGACTTGCCGAGCCTGTAGCTTTAAAATTCGGAGCGGGCTATGGCGCTCGTGCAATGGCGTGGGAGACGGAAGACGGACTCTGGATAAGGAACTCGTACTACAGCGGCAGCGGCGTGGAACTGAACGCCGGACTGCAAGTCTTTATAAATAAGTTCAACCTATCTTTCGACTTTGTCAGCAACAGCCTAAAGACAGCCGAGTTCAAGATAGGTTTGGGTATTAACATTAATTAAGTAGAGATATGAAGAAAGGTTTACTTACGATATTTATCATCGTGACATGTGTATTCTTATCTGAATGTAAGAAAGACCCGAAACCTGATGTCTTCAGGGTGACCGAGGTCGATGTTGACGCTTCATATAAAACAGCGGAGATAAACGGTTCATACACATTCAGTGTCATACCAGACGACATGAAAATAGTTTACGGTGAAAAAGACGATCTTACCGATGCCATATCTTCTAAGGTTAATGTCGGCGAAAGTGCTTTTCATGTCAATATCAACAACCTCAGTACCGAGACAAAATATTATTACTGTTTCGAATGTTATTCCTCGCACAGTTCCACGCGAAGTGAGGTGCACTCGTTCGTGACACTCAAGGCAGAGAAACCTGTCGTAGAGACTGGTGCGGTGGAGAATATAACGCTGACCTTCGCGACTTGTGGCGGCAATGTCGTCTCCGATTGTGGTGCGGACGTGACCGAACGAGGCGTATGTTGGAGCACCTCTCCAAATCCTACAATAAACGACAACATAACAACCAATGGAAACGGCACAGGAACATTCACATCCAACCTTATAAATCTTACGGCAAACACCACTTATTACGTTAGAGCTTACGCCAACAATAGTGCGGGGACGGGATACGGGAACGAGATAAGTTTCACTACACTTAAAGACATAGTGAAACCTACGGTAAAGACAAATGAAGTAAGTTCTGTCGTACAGGACGCTGCAATATGCGGTGGAGTTGTTATTGATGACGGCGGTGCGGAAGTCACTGCAAGAGGTGTATGTTGGAGTACCTCGCAGAATCCTACGATAAACGGAAGCCATACTGATGATGGAACAGGAGAAGGTGATTTTACGAGTACTATAACCGGTTTGACAGCAGGAACAACCTATTACGTGAGAGCCTACGCCACGAACGAAAAAGGTACGAGTTATGGAGAAGAGAAAAGTTTCATGACGAGCATCTATATGGATTTGCCTAAATTGACAACAAAAGAGATTGAAGATATAACAGAGACATCTGCCACTTCGGGAGGCGAAGTCGTTTCTGACGGTGGCGCACCGGTAATAGCACGTGGCATCTGCTGGAGTACTTCTCAAAATCCAACGATAGATGATAATGACGGTATGACAACCGATGGTAACGGAACAGGAACATTCACATCCGACCTTGTAAACCTTACAGCAAACACCACATATTACGTGAGAGCTTACGCAACAAATGTCATGGGAACAGCTTACGGAGAACAAAGAAGTTTCACCACAGAGGAAGAAGAAGCCGAGCTAACACCTCCTACTGTCATCACTTCTGAAGTTATCGATATTACAGAGACTACAGCAGTATCAGGAGGTAACGTTACCGATGACGGAGGTGCGACAGTGACGGCACGCGGTATCTGCTGGAGCATTTCTCAAAATCCTACATTAGACGATAATGACGGTATGACAACCGATGGTAACGGAACAGGAACATTCACATCCAACCTTACAAACCTTAAGGAAAGAACCACTTATTACGTGAGAGCTTACGCTACTAACGAGAAAGGTACAAGTTACGGAGACGAAATAAGTTTTACGACTGAGGAAGAGGAGGAGGAAGGTTGCGAACCAGATGGCGAAATTGCTGGCCACTATTATGTAGATCTCGGATTGCCGTCTGGCGTTAAATGGGCGATATGCAACGTTGGAGCATCTTCACCTGAAGACTACGGAGACTACTTCGCATGGGGAGAGACAATCCCTAAGGCGGAATATTCATGGGAAAACAGCGTAACAAACGGAGAACAAATGAGTGACATCTCAGGCGATGCACAATACGATGCCGCTACAGCCAACTGGGGCGGAAGCTGGAGGATGCCGACAAAAGAACAGATGGAAGAACTTGTTGAGCATTGCGAATGGGAATGGACACAGGTTAACGGAGTAAACGGTGCAAAGGTTATAGGTCCTAACGGAAGCTGTATCTTCCTTCCTGCTGCGGGCTTCCGTGACAGGTCATCGCTCTTCCATGATGGTTACGATGGCTTCTATTGGAGTTCTACTCCGTACGACTACTACTACGACTTAAACTACGCGTACAACCTCTACTTTATCACTGGTGACGAGGACGTGAACCTCAGATATCGCTACTATGGCTTGACAGTACGCCCCATCACAGAATAAAAGTAGAGACGCATCACAATTCGACGTAAGGAGAATTTGATACGTCTCTCTTTATTTAAATTTGAAAATCTGACAATCTGAAAATCTGAGAATCTGAGAAATTGAAAATCTGAAAAATCCGTGAGCATCAGTGAGATTTGTGGGCGAAAAATATCCAAATCCCTCTTGCTTTTTCCATTGAAGTTTCTTATCTTTGTATGATAATTTAAAAATCATAATTTATGGAAAAGAAGAAATATATCAGATTCGATTGGGCTATGAAGCGCATGCTTCGCGACAAGTCCAATTACGTAATTTTGGAAGGTCTGCTCACGACCTTATTCAAAGAGAAAATCACGATCAACAGACTTTTGGAAAGCGAGAGTAACCAGGAAGACGAGTTAGACAAATATAACCGTGTTGATATTCTCGCCGAGAACAGCAGAGGCGAGCTGTTTATCATCGAGGTGCAGAACAACGACGAATACGCTTATTTCCAGAGGATGTTGTTCGGAGTGTCGAAGTTGGTGACGGAATATATTAATAGAGGAGAAGGCTATCAAAATATAAAGAAGATATACAGTGTCAATATTGTTTATTTCGATTTAGGTCAGGGCAAGGATTATCTTTATCACGGGAAGACAGAGTTCATGGGAGTAAACACGGGAGAGATTCTTAATCTCAGTCCGTTCCAAAGACAGAAGTTTAATGTCGATGCTGTCAGTGAGTTATATCCGGAATATTATATTTTGAAGGTCAATGATTTCAATGAAAAGCCGTCTAACTTATTGGAAGAATGGATGTATTATCTTAGCACCGGTGACATACCTCAAGATTCTACCGCACCGGGATTGTCGGAAGCGAGAGAGAAATTGAAGTTGGCGATGATGAGCAAAGGTGAGCTGTCGGCGTATTATCGTCATTTGGATAACACGGTGATATTGAGAGACAATATCTATACCTCGAGAGGCGAAGGCTTGTTGGAAGGCAGGGAGATGGGACGCAAGGAAGGTATGCTTGAAGGAATGCTGAAAGGTATGGAAAAAGGTTTTACTGAAGGTATGGAGAAAGGTTTTACTGAAGGTATTAAAAATGCTAAAGTACAGATGATTAAAAATCTTAAATCGGCAGGAGCGAGTGTGGAATTTATCTCTGATGTCACAGGATTGACGAAAGAAGATGTAGATGAGTTGTTATGATTTGAAATCTAATGATATATAGAAAACGCGGAGACCTTATATCCCCGCGTTTATATGTGAACAACATCTATTGACTTAAAATCACATCTTTGCAAAATGTTGATAGAAAGCGATGATGGTTTCTATTCCTTTGAAGAAATGATCTACTCTGTAGTTTTCGTTAGGTGAGTGGATAGCATCTGAACCTAAGCCGAATCCCATCAAGATTGACTTGATGCCGAGTACTTTTTCAAATTCAGAGATAATTGGAATACTGCCGCCGCTCTTCATCGGGATAGGACGTTTGCCGTAGGTGTCCATATATGCTGCTTCTGCTGCTCTGTATGCTGGCAAGTCGATAGGACATCCGTAAGCCTGTCCGCCGTGCAATGGAGTGACTTTAACATCGACGTATTCAGGAGCTACGCTCTCGAAATATTCTTTGAATAAGGCTGAAATCTTTTCGTTATCTTGATTAGGAACCAAACGGCATGAGATTTTAGCGTAAGCCTTTGAAGGAAGTACTGTCTTAGCACCTTCGCCAGTGTAGCCGCCCCAGATACCGCAGAGGTCGAATGTTGGACGGATGCCGACTCTCTCGATTGTAGTGTAGCCTTTTTCGCCGCGTAATGCTTTTACGCCGACACCTGCTTTATATTCTTCTTCGCTATATGGTGCCATGTTGAGTAACTCGCGTTCTTCTGCTGTTGCCTCGATGACGTCATCGTAGAATCCAGGGATGGTGATGTGGTTGTTCTCGTCCATGACCTTAGCGACCATCTCACATAATGTGTTGATAGGATTTGCTACCGCGCCGCCGAACAAGCCTGAGTGAAGGTCAGCGTTAGGTCCTGTAACTTCTACTTCCCAATATGACAAACCGCGCAAACCTGTTGTGATAGAAGGTGTGTCGTGATCGATCATGCTGGTGTCGGAGACTAAGATGATGTCGGCTCTGACTAAGTCTTTGTTTGTGACGATCCATTTGGCGAGGCTGCCGGAACCTATTTCTTCTTCACCTTCGATCATGAATTTAACGTTGCAAGGCAAAGTATTGGTCTTGATCATTGTCTCGAATGCCTTTGCGTGCATGAAAGCTTGACCTTTGTCGTCGTTAGCGCCGCGAGCCCAGATCTTGCCGTCTTTGATGACTGGCTCAAATGGGTCGGTGTTCCATAACTCGATTGGGTCGACTGGCATGACATCATAGTGACCGTAAACTAATACTGTAGGGAGTTTTGGGTCAATGATTTTCTCGCCGTAAACCACAGGGTTGCCTTCTGTTGGCATGACTTCAGCCTTGTCGGCACCAGCTGCTATGATACTGTCTCTCCAATATTCAGCGCATTTGATCATGTCGCCTTTATGTTCTGTTTGTGAACTGATAGAAGGAATACGGATTAAACCGAATAACTCTTCTAAAAAACGATTTTCGTTTTCTTTGATGTACGAATTTGTGATGTTCATAATATTTTTATTTGATGTTTATATTCTTTGTTTTATTTAGGACGCTGCAAGCCACGTCTATACATTTATTCATTGTTAATTGTCAACTGTTAATTGTATTTCTTTTCCATCAAAAACGGCGTAAGTGAAATCTCTTATCCAGTTTCCTACTACTGTGACTGTCGCACCGTTATCTACTTTATATTGCATAGGTTTATGCTGATGACCGAAGACGAGAAAATCTATGTCAGGATTTTCCTTTACACATTCCTGTGCGTATTTATATAATCGAGTCTCTTCCACTACTGAATAATAGTTACCTTCAGCTTCTTTCTTTAACTTCTTGACTCTGTGATTGTGCGACCATCTCAAAGCGAGTCCGATCCCGACGTCAGGATGAATCCATCTGAAGAGAAACTGATTGAATTTGCATTCGAATATTTTCTTGAGGAATTTGTAACCTTTGTCGCCAGGACCTCTTCCGTCGCCATGGACGAGGAGGAATTTCTTGCCTTTCAATGTCATTATCATCGGTTCGCGATGTAGTTGTATTCCTATTTCTTTCTGAAGATAGTCGAAAGTCCAGAGGTCGTGATTTCCAGCGAAGAGATGAACAGGAATTCCGTCATCAATAAATTGAGCAAGTCTGCCGAGAAGTCGAGTGTAGCCTCGAGGTACGACAGTTTTATATTCAAACCAGAAATCGAAGAGGTCACCCATAAGGAAAAGCATCTCAGTATCGTCTTTGATAGAGTCTAATAAACGAATTAATTTCAGCTCTCTTTCATGGGAATCTTCAAGTGTCGGTACGCCCAAATGTAAGTCGGTGACGAAATAAATCTTCTTATCCATAAATCTTAATTAAAATTAATATTTTACCGTAAGTTTTTCTTAACATAATTTAAGATTTCGTCATCGAAGCTCGTTCCTTCTTCTTTGTGGAATTTGACTTTGATAGGGATAGTAAATAAAGGGATATCGTCAAACTTATTGATAAGGGATGAATTGATCAATCTCATGGCATCTTTTTCTGTTGTGACGATGATCTTGTTTTTTCCTATAAGGTCGTTATATTTCTCTATGACCATGTCGATATCTTTTTCTGTATAGTCGTGATGGTCGTTGAATTGAATCTTAGAGATGGTGTTATATTTTCTTTTCAGATGGTCTTCCAATGAATATGTGTTTGCGATTCCGCAGAAAAGCAATACTGTTTTGGCATCCTTGATGTCAGATTCGTAGCTTATCTTGCTGAAAGGTTGGAAGTCTTGATATTCAATATATGAGTAAAAAACCTTCTGATGAGGGAGAGGCTTCAGTGAATCTTCAATATCTTTTCTGTAATAAGGTGTTATTACGTTAGGAGATTTTGTCACTACAATAATTTCCGCTCTTCGGGCAGCTTTCTTAATATCTCTTAAGTTACCGGCAGGGATTAAGTTGTCGTTGCTGTACAGATTGTAATAATCGGTCAGAAGGATATTTAATCCTGCCTTTATCTTCCTATGTTGGTAGGCATCGTCAAGAAGCACGATTTGAGGAGGAGTCTCCTGCTGAAGCATCTGTCTCATTCCGTTGCAGCGGTTTTCGTCGACAGCGACATCTATGTCATTGAACTTCTTGAAATATTGAAGAGGCTCGTCGCCAATGTCGTTATGTGTGTGATTTTCGTCGGCAAGGATGAAACCTTTTGTCTTACGTCCATAACCTCGGCTCAGCACAGCGACTTTGTATTTGTCTGATAATAATCTTATGAGATATTCGCTATGAGGCGTCTTGCCGGTTCCTCCGAGATTCAGATTTCCTACGCAGATGTTCGGGATGTCGAAACTCCTTGATTTTAATAGCCCCCAGTCATAAAACTTATGTCTTATGAGTAAGATAAGAGAATAGAGTAGTGATATGGGCAATAATAATTTCTTCATAAAATTAAAACTCAACAAATTTACAATTATTTTTTGATGAAACAAATTATAAAACAATAAAAAATCGTATCTTAGCGAAAAATTTTAAGGATGATAAAAGTTTCGGAGATTATTGGTTTCATCACAGATATAGCACCTCTGCATTGGCAGGAAAGTTATGATAATTCAGGTCTCTTGATCGGTGACCCGGATGCAATGGTTGATAAGGCTTTACTTACATTAGACGTAACCGAGAAGGTCGTTGATGAGGCGATTGAAAATTCATTTCATCTGATTATCAGTCATCATCCCCTAATCTTTAAAGGTGTTAAGAATATTTTAAACGATAATACCTTAGGACGAATAATAACAAAGGCTATAAAGCACGATATCTCGATTGCGGCGATGCATACTAATCTGGATAACAGTTATTATGGAGTAAACAGAATCTTGGCTGAGAAACTCGGATTGAAAAATTTGAATATATTACATGTTAATAATTCCGTGTCACCAAGACTTGATGACTCCGATATCCAGATAGGTAGCGGCATGATAGGAGAGTTTGAAAATGAGATGTCTGAGATAGAATTCTTAAAATTGATTAAGGAAAGACTTGATGTGGGAGCGATACGTCATTCCGAATTGTTAGGCAAACCGATCAAAAGGGTAGCTTTGTGCGGTGGATCGGGAGTTTTTATGATTAATGATGCAAAACGTTGTAATGCTGATGCTTATCTTACAGCGGATGTTAAATATCACGATTTTTTTGATGCTGATAATGAATTGGTTGTCGTGGATGCGGGGCATTTTGAAACAGAACAATTTACAAAACAATTAATTGCTGACATTATTCTCAAAAAAAATCCTAAATTTGCAGTCCAAATTTCGAACGTGAAAACGAACTCGGTATATTATTTTGTATAATATTAAATCTCAAAAATATATGGAAGAAAATAAATTAAGAAACGAAGCGGAAGAACAAGTAGAAATCACTGTTGAAAGAAAACTTGTTGAATTGTATACCTTACAACAGATCGATTCTAAAATCGATAAGATTCGCATTATCCGTGGCGAATTACCTCTTGAAGTACAAGACTTGGAAGACGAAATCGCAGGTATGGAAACACGTATCGCAAAATACAATGAGGAACTTGAAAAATTCGTCAAGGACATAGCTGCATACAAAAATAAAATCAAGGAATCGACAGCTCTCATCAAAAAGTATGAGGAACAACAGAATAACGTTCGTAACAATCGTGAATATGAATCATTGACAAAAGAAATAGAATATCAATCATTAGATATTCAGCTCAGTGAAAAACGTATCAACGAGTGTAACAAAAAGTCTGAGATGCTCAGAATTTCTTTGAACGAAACGAACGCTCGTTTAGAAGAACGTAAAAGCGATTTGGAACTTAAGAAAAGCGAGTTGTCATCAATAGTTGAAGAGACAGAAAAGGAAGAACAAGAACTCATGGAACGTTCTCAGGAGAGTGAAAAACTTATCGAGGAACGTCTGCTCACAGCATACAAACGTATCAGAAAAAATGCCCGTAATGGTTTGGCTGTTGTTAAGATTGAACGTGATGCCTGCGGTGGTTGCTACAATAAAATCCCACCTCAACATCAGCTCGATATCCGTATGCATAAGAAAATCATCGTCTGTGAATATTGTGGACGTATCTTAATAGATCAGGATATCGCAGATATGTATCATAATGAAAATTAATAATACTTGTATGTAAATAAAAAATGGTTGTCAATTGCTGGCAACCATTTTTGCTTTCTGCTCGTTATCTATATGTTAATATATTCTGAATTTTAAGGAAACTACCAAACTATGAAGTCTTGTAATTTCATTTATTTCCGGTGATGGAGTACCGATTTCGTCATAATAGTTTGTGTATTGTGAGTATAGATTATAGTTGTGGTTCTGAAGTGTATATACGTAAGCCAAATCTATTGTGAAAGCGTGTTTGGTGTAGCCAAATCCACATGACAAGGCATTTCTTCTATAATCAATTTCTGATATTCCGTAAGGACTGCCATAGAATGCGTAACCACCTCTGAAACAATAATTCTGATAACGCCATTCCGTGCCTAATCTAAGATTCATCGTCGGAGCGAATGTGGCTCTTATCGCATCGTTGTAAGAATTGTATTCGTAGTCGTATGCTGACAGTTTCACCGAACTATAGTCAACATATTCGTAGTCGGCGGTTATCATTCCGAAGTTGCCGAATATTAAAGCTACGCTGGCGTTCGCTTTCCACGGTGTTATCATCGAATAGTTGAAATATGATGTTGGAGTTTCCCAAGACCGATGGATTCCATATTCGTCAATGTGAGCGTAAGTCTCAGTTCTCCACATATCTGTAAGATTATATAAGGTAGGGGTGTGGAATGAAGCTCCGAGACGTATCCATCGGGCCGGATATGCAATGAGACCGAATTTTCCGTTGATACCCCATCCTGTAGTTGACATCACTTCTTCCTGAATCCAATAGTTGTCGTAATCGTCTGTAGAGAAATCTTCTTCGTAGTCGGTAATTTTCTTGCTGTTGACGTAAGGCATATTGAAAGAGAATCCTAAAAATATCTTATCCGAGAGGTTGATAGCTGTAGATAATGTCCATTCATTGGTTCCACCCCATGAGTTGACGCCTTTACGTTGTGTCAAACCGCCCATCGGCACTGGTGAAGAGAGACTTCCGTCGGGATGAAAGTCCATGAGATATGTCTCCCATATCGGATAGATATAACTCGGAGAATAGTCGTACAGTTCGTTTTCGTTGTAAATGTCGTTGGCGATGATTTCGGCGAAATATGCGTCTATCAAGGAATTGTTTCCGTTGAATATGTCTACATAAATTCTGTTGTTGAAGTTATTGGTTCTGTTCATGCCAATTCCCCATGTGACGATGTTATTGCCTGTTTTATTGACGCCGACCATACCGAAGTTGTTGACAGACAGATTTGTCTTGAAGTCGTACGCTTTGTATCCGTTCAAAAGGGAAGAACTTGTGTAGGTCATATTAACGGACGGGGTGAAGATGAACTCCGGTTTTCTGAAAAGTCCCAAACCTGCGGGGTTGATGGCGACAGATGAGAAGTCTTGTCCTACCGCACCCATCGCGTTGCCCATCGCCATACTCTTGGCTGTACCTTGATAATAAGTCGCTGATACGTTATACACATCATTGATGTTCTGTGCCTCGAAGCAGAACGGTATCGTGATTAATAATATCAATAATATCTTTTTCATATTGTCAACTATAAATTGTCAACTATAAATTATCTTCTTCCACCGCTTGTTCTGGCTCCGCCGCCCATGCTTCCACCGCTTCTTGAACCGGAGTTGAAACTGCCGCTGCTTCTGCTTGATGAAGAGCTGTTAGGTCTGCTGATGCTAGAACTGCTTCTGTTTGATGAGCTGCTACTTGATCTGTTTATGTTAGAGCTGCTGCTTCTGTTGTTAGAACTACTGCTTGGTCTGTTGATGTTAGAACTATTGCTTCTGTCTGATGAAGAATTAGGTCTGACGTATTCAGAACTTGAGCGTACCTGACGGTTACTGTTTGCAGGTGAGTAAGCTTTGCGGTCTGATGACGATGATGGTCTAACTGATGAGGAACTGCTGTTAGGTCTGTTCTGTGCATTAGACACTCTGTCGTTAGCGTTAACGCGAGGCGTTGTTGTGCTGATGCCGCTACTTGATGGTCTCGTTGAACTTGAAGGTCTGGCGCTGCTTGAAGGTCTTGAAGAACTTGAAGGTCTTGCGGAACTTGAAGGTCTGTCTTGCGTTCTTGTAGGTACGATTCCTGCTGAAGAAGGGCGTCTGTTATTATTGTGAGCTATGTTCAATCCCGAACCTCCTGGGTGTGGTCCGCCTGGATGATGACCGCCGCCTGGGTGATGTGGAGGATAGTATGAAGGATAACCGGGATATACCGGATAAACTGGATAGTATGCGAAGTAAGGATAATAATAAGGTGAATAATAGTAAGGGCTGTAGTAATAAGGGCTCCACCACCAATCGTAATACCAATTATAATATGAAGAATAGTAGTAAGGGTATCCATATCCGAAGCCTACGTATCCGTAAGGTATTCCGATACCGAAGTTGATGCTCCAGTTACCTCCGTCGTCACCGTCCTCGTCATCGTAATAATAATCGTAAGTGTCTTCTAAATAACCGCCGCCTGCATTGTTTGCGAGGTAGTTCTCGTCATAATAAATTTCTGTGCTTGTATAAACTACGCCGTTGGTGTCGGTTACGGTCTCAGTCTTCTCGTATATCGGATCTGCCTTTGGTTTCTGGGTTTCGTCCTCACTATAATACGACTGATAATCGTACTGTGAGTTGCTGCTTATCTTTGCAGTGTTGAAAGTGCCGGTGTTTGAAACGACCAACTCTTTTCCATTCTTAGGGTCTTTGTCATACGGAGAATAATACGCATCGTCCTTGATGACATTGTCGCTTGTTGCGCATGATGTTAGTGCTGCGATTGCGGCGATGATTAAAAATTTTAGATGCTTCATTTTTATACCTTTTTGATTATGGATAAATGCGATTTTTTTCTTATTTTTGCGGTCTGAAAATAAACAAATACTATACCAAATATAACGATGGCAAAAGAATTAACATCACGTCAAGAGAATTATTCACAATGGTATAATGATCTTGTAACAAAAGCTGATTTGGCAGAAAATTCTGCTGTTAGAGGTTGTATGGTTATCAAACCTTACGGATACGCGATTTGGGAGTTTATGCGCGACGCTCTCGATAAGATGTTCAAAGACACTGGTCACGTCAACGCTTATTTCCCTCTCTTCATTCCAAAGAGTTTCTTCAGTAAGGAAGCTAGTCACGTCGAGGGCTTCGCTAAAGAATGTGCTGTGGTGACTCACTACCGTCTCAAGAATAATCCTAATGGTTCGGGTGTCGTAGTCGACCCTGAAGCAAAACTCGAAGAAGAACTGATAGTTCGTCCTACTTCAGAGACAATCATCTGGGATACATATCGTAATTGGATCAAGAGTTATCGCGACCTTCCTATATTGGTGAATCAATGGGCTAACGTGGTTCGTTGGGAGATGCGTACTCGCTTGTTCCTCCGTACCGCTGAGTTCTTGTGGCAAGAGGGTCATACAGCTCACGCTACCCGTGAAGAGGCTATGGCTGAAGCTCGTAAGATGCTCGACGTCTACGCGGAATTCGCTGAGAAATATATGGCTTTACCAGTGATACGCGGTATCAAATCCGCTAACGAACGTTTCGCTGGTGCAGAAGAGACATTCTGTATCGAGGCTATGATGCAAGACGGAAAGGCATTACAGGCTGGTACTTCTCACTTCCTCGCACAGAATTTCGCTAAGGCTTTCGATGTTAAGTTCTTAAATAAGGAGAATAAATTGGAATATGTATGGGCAACTTCATGGGGCGTATCAACTCGTTTGATGGGTGCTCTCATTATGTCGCACTCCGATGATAACGGTCTCGTGCTTCCTCCTAAAATCGCTCCTATAGAGGTGGTTATCGTTCCTATCTATAAGACCGACGAACAGAGAGAGACTGTACTCGCATATTGCGCCGATATCAAGAAACGTCTTGAAAGCAGAAGAATGCGCGTCAAGTTCGACGACCGCGACACACAGAAGCCTGGATTTAAATTCGCTGAATGGGAACTCAAAGGCGTGCCTGTACGTATAGCTGCAGGTCCTCGCGATGTGGAAAATAATTCCGTAGAACTCGCCCGCCGCGATACTCTCGAGAAAACAACGGTTACTATAGATAATATCGAAGATTATATCACAAATCTCCTCGATGAAATTCAAAACAATATCTTCCAAAAGGCTTTAGACTTCCGTAAATCAAGAACAGTCAAGGCTGATACTTGGGAAGAGTTTAAGGAACAAATCGAGAATAGTATGTTTGTCTACGCTCACTGGGACGGCACTCCTGAGACTGAACAGAAAATCAAGGAAGAGACAAAGGCTACCATACGTTGCATTCCTTTGGACGACGACTTCGAAGACGGCAAATGCATCTATTCCGGTCAACCTTCAAAACGTCGCGTGATATTCGCAAGAGCGTATTGATTTTTGAATCTGAAAATCTGAAAAATTGAAAATCTGAAAGAAATTTTAAATTCTCAGGCTTTCAGTTTTTCAGATTCTCAATTTCTATAAGTCTGCCAAGGGCATCTGGAGAAATATATGAGTTAATCTCCGGCTGCCCTTTGTAGTATATGTTACCGCTGTTGTAAATCCTAGCGTCAAGATTGTCGGTGCAATATATGAAGATATTGTTGTCGGTGTGTGAATTGACGAACATCTTTGAAGAGGGAAGATTTGCAGCGTTGACAGGTCCGAATCCTTGTTGGTATATGTATGTGTAATTAGAAGAGCCTTCTAACTTTATATCGTTAGTGCCTTCGTGTATGTCGATAAATATACTGTCGCAGTTGAGTTTTAAATCTATGTCGCCAGCTCCATTCTCGACGTAGAGCATGAATCGAGTGCTGTCATTCTCGAGATAACCTTCGGTACGCAAACCTCCGACAGATTCATATATGATTTCCTTGATGTCGCCGCTATAATAAATTCTCGCCTCTAACGGATAATCGTAGCTTCTCAGCCAATTGCATATATTTTCGTTTCTGATATATAATGCATCGTCAATAACATCGCTGATGATATTTGGCATCAGATTCTCGCCAGTAGTGATTTCTATTTTGAAAATATCGGAGTTGACTAAAGTGACGTCGATATTGTCGTTTAAATATAAACAGCAGAATGACGATAGTTCTCGTGTTTCTGTGATGGTGTCTCCGTTTGTCAATGGCGACTTCCTGCACGAAAACATCATTGTCATCAACAACACCATTAATAATATAGCTGACGAATAGCTTCTGACAACTGATGGTTTATAATTTTTTTTCTGTTCATAACTACAGGTGTTTTCCATTATAATCTTATTCCTAATCCTAAACCTATGAAATCTGCCACGCCGAAATGTGTGTTGAGTGCGATTTTGCCATATACATATTTCCCCATATTGACTTTCAGTCCTAACTTCTGATACCAACGTCCATAACTCATGTCAAGTCCGTAAGGATGATAACCGAAGTTGAAAAGGAATGACGCTTCTCCCATCATGAGTTCGTAAGCCAATCCTATTCCAGGTTTTAACATTTCGATAAATGTGAAGTCAGTGTCTGGACCATAGTCGTGTATGACTTTAATGTTGTCGGTGGCATCATATACCTAGTCGAAACCAAAACCAATCTTACTGAGGTTGCTGATTCTGTCCATGACGTAAAGTTCCAGATTGTAAACGCCGGTGTTCTCATCTTGTCTGTACTCGATTCTTTTAACTCCGAGTGATATTCCTGCGTAAAATTCAGGTTCAATCTTCTTGAATTTGTTTTTCGTTTTTTCTCTTGGGATGTAATCTTGAGGTTCGCCTATCATGTAAGATCCGCTGATACCTGCATTTACGATGTTGATCCCGCTGTTGGGTTGATTCGAGCAACCGTTTGAAAAATGTGTGAGTCCCGCGAATACCGACATCTTGTATTTGTCGGTGATTTGCCGTTCGTATTCAAAGGTGAGACTGATTGCTGCGTTGAAGTTGGCTCCTATGGATGTGTTCTTGTAATTATCTGTAGGATGAAATTTTTCTGTTAGATAACCTAAACCAACTCCGAATCTGAATCCGAAAGTGTTTGTCTTGCTTTTATTAAAGGGAAAATTGATGAAAGGATAAACAGCGTATGCCTTGCCAAAAATGTCAACGTCTCCAAATCCGGAATAATAGGCTGTGACACCTATGGAGGGATAATTGAAATACGATTGCCAAAGTGATTTTCCGTAAGTCTGCTTTTGCAGGGAGAGTTCAAACATGGGGAAATGCTTGGTATATCCAGTCATCTCAAAATGATGATGAACGAAGAATGCATAGCTCAACCTCAAATCGACTTCCATATTTCTCATCAGTGAATCGATGGAAAAAGTTCTCTCTCTGCCGTCATCTTTAGTCGATGCGGATGCTTCATAATTAGGGCTTAATAGTAGACTGAAGCTTAGAATTAATGAAATTAAGATGCTTTTTTTCATGCTGCGAAGTTAATAAAAATCTGAAAATCCGAGAGTCTGAAAATCTGAAAAATCTTTGCGGCTTTGAGATACTGAGACTTTTCGTCTTTTTCATATCTTTGCAAAAAAATAATTATATGAACGACAATATAAATTCCAATAGCAAACAGCCAGCATACAACAGCCAAAGTTCAACAGATGCTTTCCAGAGATTGTTGGATATTATGGACCGACTTCGCGTGGAGTGTCCTTGGGATAAGAAACAGACTATCGAGAGTCTGCGTCATCTAACTATAGAGGAAGTCTTTGAATTAAGTCAGGCTATCGTCGATGAGGATTATCAGGATGTTAAGAAAGAACTCGGCGATATTATCATGCATATCGTCTTTTATTCTCGCATCGCGGAAGACAGAAAACTCTTCACTATCGACGACGTTATAAACGGTATCTGCGAGAAACTTATTATCCGTCATCCTCATGTCTTTGGCGATACTTCTGTGAAAAGCGCGGAAGAAGTAGCCGACAACTGGGAAAAGATAAAACTCACGAAAGAGCATAACAGAAGCGTTCTCGGCGGAGTTCCTAACGCCTTGCCTGAATTGGTGAAGGCTTATCGTATGCAGGAGAAAGCTGCTGGTGTGGGCTTCGACTGGGAAAAAAGAGATGATGTCTGGGATAAGGTAGAGGAGGAGATAAGTGAACTTAAATACGAAATCGAGAACGAGGGCTCTAAAGAAAGATTAACAGAGGAGTTCGGCGATCTGATGTTCGCACTCGTCAATTATTCTCGTTTCATAAAAGTCAACCCGATGGACGCTCTTGAAGTGGCTAATAAAAAATTCAGAAACCGTTTTACTTTTGTCGAGGAGAAAGCCCGAGAGATGGGAAAATCGCTCGTCGATATGAGCCTCGATGAGATGAACGAACTTTGGGAGATGGCGAAGAAGAATTGACAATTGACAATTAACAATTGACAATTTATAGAAATTCCCTTGATGAAAAAGATTTTTCTCATATTATTTTTGTTGACGGTTGTTTGTAATCAGCAGTCGTCGGCTCAGAGTTCAGAGCTCAAAGTTCAAGGTTCAGAGTGTGAAATCTTATTAAGTAAAAGTTATCTTAAATCCTACTGGCATTCGGGATTGACGGTTCTCGGGCAGCCTCTGCATTACGACTGGAAAGATTGGACTGTCTTCGGTGGAATCGCGACCGCAACGACGTTGGCTTTCGTCTATGACGACGAGATTTTTAATTATATCGACAAGACTTTTACCAATTCGCAATCAAACACCATTTCTCAATATTCAGATATTTACGGCGAAGAATTGTTTATTGTTCCTTCAATAGCATTGACTTACGGAATCGGGGCGATCGCTAAAGATACTCGTCTTAAAAATATGTCGCTCGCCACATTGCAATCTTTCATCTTCGCCGAAGTGGCTTCCGCTGGAATAAAAGTCTTGACTTGTAGAGAACGTCCTGATGCCAATAGCCAACAGCCAACAGCCAATAGCCAGAGTTGGCTTGGTCCTTTCGCGACTTTTGAAAGCACGTCGTTTGTTTCTGGTCACTCCACACGAGCTTTCGCCTTGGCGACGACGGTAGCGGGCTTTTATCCGGAGAAGAAATGGATTGGAATCGTTTCTTATTCTTTAGCGACAATGACTTCAGTCGGACGTGTAATTAGCAAAGAACATTGGACTTCCGATGTGATAGTCGGAGCTGCGTTAGGATATTTCATCGGTAGAGGTGTCGTGAAGTTCAATGAGAAAATAGGGAATATTAATTCTGTCAGAATAGAACCGATTGCCACGAATTATGGAGTCGGGATTGCGGTGAAGTTTTAACAATTCATAATTTATAATTCATAATTGAGGGAATACATCGTAATAATTATGCATTATGAATTATGCATTGTGCATTGAAAAAAAACTTTAGTCTTTAGTCTTAGTCTTTACTCTTTTTATTATATTTGCACAATCTAATTATTAGCAAATCATTGAGAAGAAATGGGTGAATTCTGGAAGAGGTTGGTATTCGGTTTCCTTTTTGTAGTTGTCGTTATCGGAAGTATTATCATAGGAAAACTTGCTGCATCATTGATGCTGTTGATTGTCGTGATGATGGCTTCATCAGAGATTGTCAATCTCTTTCCACACGAACAGGATAAGCCTCTGAAAAATATAGTCGGATGTTGTTCCGTGATGTTGTATGTTTTCTTTGTCGTCCTTTCGGGAAACTTAGATTCGATGGAAAGCGGAATCTATATCGCGCCGATATTTTTCTTTGTGCCTTTGATAATAGCCTTGTTCTCAAAGAAACACGATTACGTCAATATTGTCGGTGCCTCGTGGCTCTCGATGATTTTTGTCGCCTTGCCATGCGGTATCATGGCGATGTTTTATAATGAGGAGCTGATGGGAATTGATAATGGCTGGGTGCTTCTGATATTCGCTTATATCTTGATTTGGGTCAATGATATTTTCGCGTACCTCACCGGCAGCGCGATCGGGCGTCATAAGTTATGTCCGAGAATTTCTCCGAAAAAGACGATAGAAGGCAGCGTTGGCGGTGCGGTCTTTACGATGCTTTTCGCATATTTCATCAACCGTTTCTTACTTAATGTCTTCTTATTCGATAATTTAATCAGTAACGTGGAGGTTCTCTTCTTAGCTTTAGGAGTCGTTGTCTTCGGAACGTTCGGCGACCTCACGGAATCTATGATGAAAAGGCACGCGGGAGTTAAAGATTCGGGAAACATCATCCCCGGTCATGGCGGAATCTTGGATCGTTTCGACGCTACATTCATGGCGATGCCGTTCGTCTTCATTTACCTATTATTAATTTAATTCGACAAAATCATGTACATACATAAAAAAGGTTACGGAGTCATTTCTACAGTAATTATAATCGCGGCGATAATCGTTGCAGCTGTCTTTTTATTGATACCATTGAAATGGTTGCAAATCGCAATTGCTGCTTTTTGTTCCGTAATCGTTGTCTGGGCTTTCACCTTCTTCAGAGTTCCTACAAACAGAACTACTACTATAGAAGAAAACGCTGTGGTGTCGGCGGCCGACGGCGAAGTCGTCGTGATAGAAGAAGTGGAAGAAACGGAATATTTTCACGACAAGAGAATACAGGTCTCGATTTTTATGTCGGCATATAACGTACATGTCAATTGGTTTCCGATGAACGGCGTGGTGAGTTATTACAAATATCATCCGGGAAAGAAGTTATTTGCAATAAATCCTAAGTCGTCGGAACTTAACGAGCGTAACACTTTGGTCGTTAAAGACGATCAAGGCAGAGAAGTCTTGTTCCGTCAGATTGCCGGCGTGATGGCACGACGTATAATATGTCATGTCGATAAAGGCGCAACCGCTAAGGTGGGAGAGGAGTTCGGCTTGATACGCTTCGGATCCCGCGTAGATTTCTTCCTTCCAATCGACTCAGAAGTAAAAGTCAAAATCGGCGATAAGGTTAAAGGAAAGATCAGCGTGATAGCAAAATTGTAAATTGAAAGTTGAAAACTGAAAATTGAAAATTATGGTAGAGACGTGACATATTACACCATTGAAAATAAACAATATGTAATTGGTGCGTCTTACGAATTGAAAGTTGAAAACTGAAAATTGAAAATTACCTTAAACCTTAAACTTTAAACCTTAAACCTAAAATAGGTCTTTTATCTCAATCAAATCTTTTATCTCGTAATCTAAGATTTCGTTATGCGGGATTTGTTTTCTATTGAAATAAATGTGAGGCATTCCGATTTCCTTGGCGGGAAGAATGTCTACTGATAAGTCATCGCCAATCATGACGCAGTTTTCTGTCGTTCCACCGACTTCCTTCATCGCGTGATAGAAAATCCTGTGGTCAGGTTTCTTGTAGCCAACCACTTCTGAGACGAAAGTCTTGTCGATATATTTATCCAATTCGGAAGCCTGCATCTTGATTGACTGCACTTCTAAGAAGCCGTTTGTGATAAGGTGTGTCTTATAATTTTTTTCTTTGAGATAGTTGAGGATTTCTATTGTGTTAGGTACTAATGCCACCAAGCGAGCCGCATAGTCGGTATAGCTTTCGCTTAATTCGTGAGCGAGACACTCGTCATAAATGCCGTAGTCTTTCAAAGGCAATCTGAAACGCTCGTTTTTGAGAAACTCCTTATCTATTTTTCCTTGACGGTATTGTTCCCAGAGCAGGTTGTTATATACAAAATAGGTTGTATGAAATTCTTTTGCGCTTGGGATACCATAATCAATAAGGTCAAACTCTTCGAACACTCTCTCGAAAGCGAGCATCGAACTCCTGTCGAAATCCCAAAGCGTATTATCTAAGTCGAAGAATATATGTTTGTAATTATTCATTTTTTTCTTAATAATCAACAGACAACGGATTTATGACTTTGAACTAAGAACTTAGAGCTTTGAACCTTTCGTCTTTCGTCTTTTGTCTTCAGTGCAAAAATAATAAAATAATTAAGCCGCCCAAATAATCAGGCGGCTTATATTTGTAGTGCATTGTTTTTAATCTATCTCGAAATAATAAGTTTGTTGATAGTTGAAGAATCATTGTGACTTACCTTAACGAAATAGATGCCGTTGTTGTAATCAGAAGTGGATATTTCAGTTGAAAATGAACAAGGACTGACCCTATCTACAAGTTGTCCGATAGCGTTATAAATTTCTATATTATCAATAATATTTTCTGCTTTCACGACGATACGATCATTTGCAGGATTAGGGTACACAGATATGCTGCCATTTTGAAATTCGTCAATATTGATAATATTTTTCGGAAAGTCAAGTACAGGAAGTTCTATATTGTCGAAATCTGCTTCACTGTTGTTCCATTTTAAGCAATAGTGTCCTTCGTGCTCAAGTCGCTCTGCACCTAAATTTAAAGCATTTAAAAGATTGTCTGTTGTATTGTCGTTATATACTATAGATTCTTTCAATTTCCAGTAATCATTTTCATAGGTATAATAGTATGTGTCTTCAATAACGCCATCATTGCTAGAAACAGCGATGTTATCAAAGTCTTCTATGAATACATCGGGATATTCGTCAATATAAATATCTCTGTTAAAATAGCAATTTCTTATTGTTCCTGAATTTTGTAATGCAATGCCGTTTCTCGATACAAGTCCTCCGGCGGCAACAGGATATTCAACTAACGATTTGATGTGTATATATGAATTTTCTATCTTGCTGTCTTTTGAAATAAATCTAGCAATTCCAATGCTGTTGTTATGTGTTAAGTGAGCCTTGTTTACGACTATAGCGCAATTATATATGTGTGAATTATCATAAGCTGCGCATACTCCATAACTCGATATCGAGTTTGCAAAAACGGAATAATTATCTTCAAGTAAGCTTTGGATATACAGCATACAATTGCTTATTGTAGTTCCATGTATGTTATAAATAAAAGGAGCCATGTCACCATTTTTGATAAGATAATCGCCTTCAATAAAACATCTGTCAATGACACTATTATAGGATTTTGAGGTGAGGAATGCGCCCTCATAAATATCTCCATAAATGTACGCATTTTTGAATGTAAGGTTTTGAATGTTTGCATTGCTCAGATTTCTGATGAATCCTTTTTTGTTGTCTGTCAATATAGTATTGTATATTATGTGATTGTTACCATTGAAATTACCCTTGAAATAGAAGTCGTCATTAATGTCTGCTATCGGCATCCATTTTGCGATAGATAAGTCTATGTCATTTTCCAGTGTTATATTCACACCCTCAAATTCTGTTGGCTCGTTGCCGTAAAGACCATTACTTATTGCACTTAACCACGCCAAAGCCTCTGCGGAATGAATGTAGATATCGCCGTTGTCATCAATTACATAACCTTCGGGTTGAGATGTTACGATATCTGTCCAAAAGTCTTCTGGAATAGTTTGATCTTGGGTGTCAGTATTATTGATTCGTAATTGTCTTAATGCCTCGTCTGTTTTGTCTGCGTATTCTTTAGCTGATTTAGGAATGAATTGAAGCAATCTGCCTTTATTGTATTTGATACCATTATGTTCCATCTTAAGGTATAGATTTCCAAGGTCTATGGTTGCAAAGATACTGTCATTGTATGGTGTGGATTCATCTTCTATTATGCTCTCGTACCATTTAATGGCCTTGTCATATTTTTCCATGTTCTCATCACACTTATTAGAAAGAGTTCCTGCCAGCAAACTAAGGTTGTCATTGCTGTTTATAGTAATATCGTTGTTGTAATAATATTGTAAACTTTCATAATTATTACCATGCATATTTTCTGCGATGAGTAACTTTTTCATAGAATTATTTGCACTTTCCGATTCTGGATAATCAGAAATAATTTCTTGGTATACTGTTTTTGCCGAAGCATAATTTCCGGAATTTAATAAAGAATCTGCTTCAGCTGATTTTATAGCTAATGAGTCGCTGTTATTAAATACACAGAAACCATATTCCCATTTTGGATTATAATCAAATTCAACGACGTTATTATTATCAGTGATGTATGTCAATTGATTGTTTATATCAAAATTGCTCAGATTTCCCCAGTTGTTATATTCAATATTTAAGACAGTGTGAGTAGCTTTCGATAAATTGTTTCTGCCATCGTATATTATCAATGATACGTCATTTGAATTTGTTATTGTATTATACATAAACCTTTCAGGCATGCAACCTCTGTGAATATACACTTCTCCATAATCATTGTCATGGATGTATTGTGTACCTAAAGGATTTGTAGCTGTGCATCTGCCTAAAAAGTCATTAACGTTACTGGTATTTAATAATTTAACGCCATATCCACATTTGCTTATTTTGTTTAGTCTTATATTTGCATTTGATGAATATAACGTGAGCCCTGTATTCAAACATCCTTCAATTGTATTATTTCTTATATCTCCAATTATATCTGAACCACAATAGTATATCAATATTCCATCGTTATAATAATGTTGGTTTGATGATCCCGTGCCGAATACAGCATTGTCGTTTATGCTGAAATCTCTATAACCGCTAACTCTTAATGCGTAATCAATATTATTCGTTGCGATAAATTTACAATTCGATATTGTTGCTGCAGTGGGTTGATTTAATAAGCTCGCACTTTCATAATTGAGCTCAAGATTTGCATTGTGGAATATACAGTTAGCTATGGAGATACTATTGTCATTATTAACTATAATCTTTAATGTTGCATTAGGCTCTGCTCTAAATGTGACATCATTACCTATGGAAACATCACCATTGATAACAACTTCGCAATCTCCTTGTATAGCGTTTATCACAACACTATCTTGTATGTTCAATAATGATTTTTCGTCAATGATTAATCTGCAATTGTAGTCAGTGGTGCCATACATATCTATACTTGTTCCTTTGTTTATTGTTAACACACCTTCTACAACGTTTACGTCTCTTCTCACAACTTTGTCATTAGAACAGGTGTAATGTTTTTCTATAGTGAAAGGTAACAGATCATAATCAATGAAGAGCTTTGTTGTACTCGAATTAATATATGTTCTGCCTGGTTTGTTTAATGCAAATTTTTCATTCCATCTGTAATCTATTAATTGAAGATTCTCTATATAGGCATTGTTATAATCATTGTACTTACTATCATGAATGCATAAGAAAAATTTCTTGAAATCATTAATGTTGTATTTCTCACTAACATTTAACGCAATATCTATTGGTTGAGGATTGATCGGATCTCCATTCATTGGATAAGCTCCTCCTTGATTATCAAAAATACCGTATGTTGTTGATAACGAGGGGATGATCCCATTAACATCATTGTTTACTCCGATTTTGATGTTCATATTCTCTCTTTTCGGATGTGACATCGTAAATCCTAAAAATAATTCTTTTTCCTCTGGATCTGTAGCATAACATGTGTATGCTTTACGATTGTAAGATTGGTAAATAGAATGGTTGTTGATCAGTTTGTATGGAATGTAAATGTATCCATTAGTTGTGTATGATGAAGATACACCCCAACTGTTAGCGGCTTTAAATGCCCCTTTTTCACATTCATCTAAATCTATGATTCCATTTCCATTGGTGTCAACATTTTCGTAAACTCCATCATTATTCAAGTCGAAACAGTGAATGTCATCGTTATATCCTACTATTGTAAGTGCGTGTACACCATCATTACCCCATGATGATACCATTTTCTTGCCGCTTTCTGGACTGTTATCGGGGATATAGGTTGTAGTGTATTTTGAATCAATTATGATAACGGCTAAACCACCTACGTTACTATCAGAATTGTGATTTGACAACCAATGCTTTAGGTTATTTAAAGATGAATATGTTGTGTTCCATGTGATTTTGAAAGAATAGATATTGTTATTATTATAAATGGTGTTTGAACTTGCGTTTATATATTTATCAGAGCCATTCATCCAATATTTTGAAGACATAGTATTACTTAGATCTTGCAAGATAGGATCATAGTAGTCTACTAATGATGGACAGCCGTTTGTTTTTACAATGTTAAAACCACTACCTGTAGGTGTTCCTTTGCCATGTACTCCTTCGTTTAAAAAATTATACGTAAAAAAAGGATGATATAAATTGGTGTTATTTTCTCCATTGCCATACCATGAAGTGCCCGCTGGCAAGTTCCTGTGTCTATTTAACTCGTATGTTAAAACGTAGCCTATTTCTGCACATTGAGTACACGAACCTGATGTTCTTTGATTGAAAATAGGAGGCATGTATATATTTGCTGAATTGTCTACTGCTGATGGAAGCTGTTTAAGTTCAGCTTCTCGAGTTAGTTCCATCTCAGGAATGGAAGTGATGAATTCTTCATCAATAATAACACCATCGTAATTGATGGAATCGTTCTCATGATTTTGTGCGTTAAGTTGCAGCATCCAGCATACAATCATAACATAAATGAATGTTTTTTTCATAGTTTTTGAATTTAAAATGAATGACGTCACAAATGTATAAATATTTTTTCAAAAAAACTACACAGACATGAAAAAAATCCATTATATTTGCAAAAAAAATTAGACTATTAATTAAATGTATTATTAAAATTTAACATTATGAGAAAGTATTCTTTACTTATGTTAGTTGCCATGTTCTTATTCATCGGCAACGTTAAGGCTCAAGAAGTTGAGGTTTTGATCGAAGACGATTTCTCAGCTTACACAGTAGGTAACAAACTCGCTCAAGGAGCTATTGCAATCGGTAACGATTGGTGGACAACATGGACTAGTGCTCCAGGTGGTTCAGAAGACGGCGTTGTAGCTGAGTATGAGGGCGACAAATGTGCTTATCTTACATACGGCAACGACCAGGTTCTTTTGCTCGGTGGTACTTCATCAGGTGTTTACGACCTTGAATTCGACATCTTGATCCCAGAAGGTAAGAACGGTTATTTTAACATTCTTCACGATTTTAATGCAACAAATTCAACATGGGCTTTGGAGTCACACCTCCACATGTCAAATTCTTCAACATCGGCTCCAGGTTCAGGTGCTGTTCAAGCTGGTGGTGAAACAGCTACAATCACTTGTGTCTATGACGAATGGATGCATTTCCGTCTCCATGTCGATACAGACGCTGACTTAGCACAGTACTACTATACATTACCAGGAGAAGAAGAAGAAATGGTTCTCGAATGGCAATGGAGCTTAGACGCACAAGGTGCTGCAGCAAGCCGTAAACTTGACGCTATGGACTTCTTCCCTCCAAAAGACGCTGCTACATCAGAATATTATCTCGACAACTTCAAATGCACCAGAATCGGTGGCGAAACAGCTGCTGAATTAGTTTTCAATCCAGAAGAAATCAATGAAACAATAGAAGAAGACGATATGTCATCTGTAACTATCAGCATTGAAAACAACGGCACTTCAATCGGTGAATATTCAGCATGGGTTGACTATGGTGTAGGTGAAGGCGGCAGCAATGCACAAACAATCTCTTATGCTGTCGACAATGTTACAAACCCATCTGGTTTGACATGGCAAGCTGACCAAGCTGTTAACTTCGAAGTAGCTTCTTTATTCCCAGCAACAGCATACGGTAACTCAGTAATGGGTACATATATCACAAAAGCAGCTTATATGTTCTGCGACTGGGTCGACGCAAGTGGCAACCCATCTCCAGGTTTGGAACCTGGCACAGATGTCATCTTCCGTATCTATGGTCCTGGAACAAACGGTAAACCAGGTGAAATCTTAGCAGAAAAAGTTATCGGTGCAGAAGACATCGCAACAAGTGAAACAGAACTCGTTTACACAATCGTTGAATTCGACGAACCAGTAGCATTGACAGGTTATGATGTATATGTAGCAGTTGAAATGACAGCAGCAGTTAACGGTACAACAATGACATTAGATGGATCACAAGCAGTTGTTGGCTATGGCGACTTATATCGTCAAAGCAAAGGTGCATTCCTTTCAATTACAGAAAATGCAGGCGGTTCAAACTATGGTAACTGGTGCCTCTATATGGTTTGCGAAGGCTCTCCTGTAGTAGGTGGTTATGCAACATTGGATAAAACATCAGGCTCACTTCCAATCGGTGGTTCAGATGAAGTTACAGTTAACTTAAGCTCAATCGGTATCAATGAAGGTACATACGAAGCAGCTGTTAAATTCGTTACTAACGACCCAGCTCAACCAACAGTGGAGATCCCTCTCACACTTAAAGTTAACGGCGTGAACGTTGAAGAAGTTATGGGCGAAGCTTACAATATCTTCCCTAACCCAACATCAGGTTTGGTAACAATCGAAGCAGAAAATATCAACTACATCGCTATCTACAATTCAGTAGGTCAATTGGTAAATGTAGTTAAGAACGAAAACAACACAGTAGATATGAGCAGCTACGACAACGGCGTTTACTATTTCAACATCGTTGACAACGCAGGTCAAAACTCATTACAAAGAGTTGTTGTCGCTAAGTAATGACTAAGGCTTTAGAACTAAAGCTTTTGAACTAAGGCTATTGAACTAGGGTTCAAAGCTCAAAGTTCAAGGTTCAAAGTTCAAAGCTCAAAATAAAAAGCGATCTTTTAATTAAGGTCGCTTTTTTTAGTCAACAACTCAAAGCTCACAGTTCAAAGTTTAAGGTTTAAAGTTTAAGGTTTAAAGTTTAAGGTTTAAAGTTCAAAGCTCAAAGCTCAAAATTCAAAGTTCAAAATTCAAAGTTCAAAGCTCAAAGCTCAAAGTTCAAGGTTCAAAGTTCAAAGTTCAAAATCATCTGTCGCTGCCACTCAAAGATCGCTACTGCAGCAGCATGACTGACGTTCAACGAACGCGTGGGACCAGGAACAGGAATGTAAACTATTTTGTCGCACTGACGTAAAATCTCTTCTCGTATTCCGCGACTTTCGTTGCCTACGATAAAAGCGACATCCTTCGGTAACTCACAATCATAAATACATTCAGCATCGTCGGAGGTCTCAATGGCGACGATTTTTTTGTTGCCGACAATCTTCCTTAAATCGTCATCTCCTGACTTCGTCACTCTATTTTTAGTAAAAATACAAGTTTCAGATAAACAATAGTTTAACGTTCATGCGTCACCTATTTTGGGTGACGCGGTTGTTTTTTTTACTATTTTTGTGATATGTTTGTAA
>SUWS01000072.1 GCA_015061365.1 Lentimicrobiaceae bacterium
CCTCGGCGACCTTTCGTATCCGTTATATATAGTGCATTATCCTGTGATGTATCTATTCTATGCCTGGCTTATCAAGAATCAATATTATACTCTTGGCGAGACTTGGCAGATGGTAATATTAGTGCTGACAGTTTGCATTGTCTTGGCATACGCTTGTTTGAAACTTTATGATGAGCCGATAAGGAAAAAACTCTCGAAGTTAATCAGAGGTTAAGAAGATAGTTTGAGAAATAAAAAACCTGAGAGTTTGTAGTCGCAACTTCTCAGGTTTTCATATTTTCAATTTCTCAGATTTTATTCAATAACGATCTCATCACAGAAAATCCATCCTGGTTCGCCAGCTCCTACGTGCCAGTCAGGGCAAGCCTCTATTTTCTTAGCCACCATCTTGATGTACCTTGCGGTAAACGGCTTGTTGATAGAGAACTCATGCATGACAGGTTCTTCTGTCTCTTGAGAGATAGTGTTCTTCATGACACCGATAGATTTGAAATTCTTGCCGTCGTTAGAAATAAAGAACTCCACTTGTTCCGGCATGAAGATCCACGACTTCTGATCCTGCAAGAAACTACCTGCGACTCTGTTCACTTCTTGTTTCTCGCTCAGATCGACGGTAGCGATGAGGTCAACGCCGTGATAGCCTTGCCATGTTCCGACACGGAAATTGTTGCTGCCTCTCTGGAAGTCGATGAGCGCGATGTCGCCGCCAGCTTCATATTGTGAGTTATATCTGTTTTCAATATTGATGGTTCTTCCTGCTGCGATCTTCTTGAAATTACATTCTATGATGTTGCTCTTCTTACCATCCTTGATAGCGATAACTCTTACATCTGCACTCTCGTTAATGTCGAATGGAGCGGTATAGAGTGTGCTGTTTTCATCAGGATCGCTGCCGTCTGTAGTATAATAGATCTTTGCATCAGAATCAACATGACTTATCTCTATATTCAATTTCTCGAAGAAGACATCAGAGGCGACTTTCATAACAGGTGTCGTCACGATAATAGGTCTCTCTATTTTTTGCGTCGGACAATTTTCCAATTCTGTAGCCCATTCCGACTTACGATTGTTAGTCATCACGAACTCTAACTTACCTCCGTTATAAACTTCGTCAAAATAGATATAACTACGGTCCAATTTCTTACCGTTCAATTTTACCGATTCTATGTAACGGTTTTCTCTTGAGAGGTTATTGGCGATGATGGTGAAAGTCTTTCCGTTTTCAAGATTTATTGTCATCTCTTCGAAATGAGGTACACCTATTACGTAATATCCGCTTGCTGGCGTGACAGGATAGAATCCCATTGCACTCATCACATACCAAGCCGACATCTGACCGCAGTCTTCGTTTCCGCACAATCCGTCAGGTTGGTCGGTATATAACTCGTACATTATTTTATTGACAAGTTTCTGTGTCTTGGAAGGTTTTCCTAAATAATTATAAAGGTATGCCATGTGATGACTTGGCTCGTTGCCGTGAGCATATTGTCCTATAAGACCAGTGATGTCCGACTGTACACGACCCGTCATTTCCGAAGAAGAATTGAAGAGTTCGTTGAGTTTTCTGTCGTAAGATTTCATACCGCCCATCATCTCTATGTGAGTATTGATGTCTTGAGGAGCGAAGAAGTTATATTGCCATGTGTTAGCTTCTGTTAACATGAAGTTGACCTGTGTAGGGTCGAAAGGGGTCACGAAGCATCCGTTACGTTTTCCGCGGAAGAACTTTGTTGAAGGGTCATATAAGTTTTTGTAATATTGAGCTCTTTGATAGAATTCGTCGGCGATGTCTTGTTTACCGAGAGCCTCTGCCAAGCGAGCGATGCACCAGTCGTCGTAAGCATATTCCAAAGTCTTTGAGACAGACTCTCCTTCACAGTTGGAAGGGATGAAGCCGTATTCTCTATAGCAGCCCACTCCGTAGTGTTCCTGGTTTGCACTGTTGACCATTGCTTCCAAAGCCTTCTCATAATCGATGCCTTCCAACCCCGCGAAATAAGCGTCGGCTATTACAGGAATGGCGTGATAACCTATCATACAGAAAGTCTCATTAGCTGCGAGTTCCCAAACAGGGAGAAGTCCTCCTGTCTCATAGTTATTAATAAAGGTGTTGATGATGTCGATGCTGCGTTCTCTTTGGATGAGGTTGAGCAGAGGATGTTCAGTTCTGAAAGTGTCCCACAATGAAAACACAGTGTAGCGAGGTGATTCACTCTGATAGATCTTCTTGTCGTGAGCGCGATAACGACCGTCAACGTCGGAGAAGAGATTAGGAACAATGAAACAATGATATAAAGATGTATAGAAAACATCCATGTCGTTTTCGTTTACGACGGTATTAATATTGATGCGGTTAAGTTCGTCGTTCCATTGGTTGTATGTCTTTTGTGCCAAAGCGTCGAAGTCGAAGTCGTTGATCTCAGAAACTAAGTTTTTCTTTGCGCCATCCACATCGACAGCGGAGGTAGCGACGCGCATAACTATAGGCTGACCATCGGTTACGTCAAAGTCGAGCCATGCTTGGAGATCCTTGCCTTCGGCGTGTTTCATATTAGGATGTTCAATATTATCTGAGCATATTCCATATCCTGTGAAAGGTTCCGAGAATTCGGCATAGAAATAAAGATATTGATCGGAAGCCCATTGTCCGGTACGACGGAAGCCGCTTATCGCGTTGTCGCTTTCAATAGTGATGAACGACTCGTGAATTGTCTCAGCTGAAGTGTTCGACTCCTGGAGTTCTATTATGAGATGTGCGTCGTCGGTTTTAGGGAAAGTGTAACGTTGCATGGCGGCGCGTTCGGAGGCGGTAAGTTCCACCTTAATATTATAGTCGTCGAGAACTACCGAATAATAGCCGGCTTTTGCGATTTCGTTCTCATGTTTGAAAGAAGAGGAATAGTCTTCAGAATTGAAAGAAGGTTTTCCTGTTACAGGAGCGAAGCGGAAGTCGCCGTAGTCGTTACATCCTGTTCCGGTGAGATGAGTGAGGCTGAATCCGAGGATAGTAGTGTCGGAGATATGGTATCCTGAACAACCGTCCCACGAATCCATGCGGGTGTCGGGAGAGTTCTGTATCATACCGAAAGGAGCCACAGCGCCAGGATAAGTGTGCCCGTGACCTCCAGTACCAACGAAAGGTTTTACATACTGAGCCAAGTCTTGTCTCTCATTATGTTTAGGAGCAGAGCATGAGAAAAGCAAGAAAATATTTGCGACAATTAATAATGTAGTTTTTTTCATCTTTGATAAAGATTTAGTGAATAATAACCGTTTTCAAAATTAGCGGTAAAATTACTCAATTATTTGTAAATACACAAGATAAAGTTAAAATTAAAAAAATTAAAAAAAAGTTGAAAAAACTTGTTCCAATTCTTGAATAATTGTTATATTTGCAATTCGAAGAATTATAAGTTTGCAACAAACTCATTTATTAATTAAAATAACATCAAAAATGAAAAAAGTTCTTTTACTATCATTAGGTCTCGTAATGGGATTCAGTGCTTTTGCACAAGTACGCGTAGCTAAAGAAAACAATTCAAAGAAAGCTACAGCTGTAAGAGTAGCTGCAGGTAATGATGTCTACACAGGTAGTATCATGCAAAACTCAGCTAAATTCAATCAAAGTGTTGTTGTTAACAGAGCATTAAATTTTGAAGAAGCTCACGTTATGTCAACATTCTACGATTTGCAATCAAATGGACACGTATCAAACCGTATGTATCAAAACGCTAGCGGTGATGTAGCAGTTGCTACTACAATGTCACTCGAAGCTAACTTAACAGCAAGTGACCGTGGTACAGGTTACAGCTTTGCAGAAGGTGGCGACATTGCAAACTTCACATTTGCTGAAGTTCGTGAAGAAGCTAATGCTACAGGTGCTGACATGAGAACAGGTTGGCCTTCAATCGCTCCTTACGGTGCAAACGGCGAAATCCTCGTTAACCACTCAAGCGGTCTTAACTACTGGATTAGAGAAACAGCTGGTGAAGGTCAATGGGATGGTCCTTATTCAATTCCAGATCCAACAGGTTTAGAATACCCATTCTCAATGTCATGGCCAAGAGTTACAACATCAGGTCCTAACAACGACATCATTCACGTTGTAGCTGCTGCTCAACACCAAGTTGACGCTGAAACAATGATAAACGCTCAATTCTACTGCCGCTCAACTGACGGTGAAAATTGGGAAGTTTCATATTCTCCACTTGAAGCAACAGGCGAACACATCGGTGTTTACAGTGCTGACGATTATTCAATCGCTGCAAACGGTGATGTAGTTGCTATTTGCTACACAACAGTATTCTACGGTCACGTTTATGTTTACAAATCAACAGACAACGGTGAAACATGGGAAAGATTCGTAGCTTGGGAAAACCCATACGCAGGTGACTGGGAAACAGACGAAAACACAATCACTGGCGGTGAAGATGATGCTCCAGCACAAACTCCAGTTCACAGTACTATAGCTGTTGGTCCTGACGGAGTTGCTCACATTGCATTCTCAATCGCTGACTATGCTCACCGTGAACTCGGTACACAATTCTACTACTATACAGGTAGAACAAACGATGGTATCGCTTACTGGAACGACACAAGAGAACCTTTGCAAGACTTAAAAATCTGGGTTCCAGACCCTGTACAAGACCCAACAGGTGAATACGTATTCCACTCAGGCGACAGCATCAATTTCTGCGGTTGGTTACCATTCTACGAAAACGTACTGGATTTCTCACCTGACATGGTTTACAGTGGTGATGACTACATATATGCATTCTACGGCTCATGCTCAGGCTATCCAGCTCTTTCAGTTGACTCAGAAGGCAACTTAGCTTTAGCTTATTCAACAATGGATACAGAACGTACAAATACAGGTAGCGACGGTATCACTTACTATTCAAGATCAGCTGCTATGTCATTTAAAGATGCTGATGATGAAGGTTGGAGTGTTGCTACTGAAACAGTTAGCGGTGACTTTATGCATATGTTAGACGAAGTTATGTTCGTAAATGCTGCTGCAAGCGTTAAAAATCCTAACGAATTCTGGTTCTCATATGTAGCTGACCAAGTTCCTGGTTTAGCATGGGGTACAGGCGCATCACAAACTTCACCAGAAGAAAATATGTGCTATGTTTACAAAATCTCTTCAGAATTCATCGAAGTTGACGTTGAAGAACAAATTGCTAAAGACGTTGTCTATAACGTATATCCTAACCCAGCATCAGAAATGATCTTCGTTTCTTCTTCAATGGACGCTGACGCAACAGTTACATTCACAAACTTAGCTGGTCAAACAGTTAAAGTTGTTAACGCTAACTTAACAACAGGTGAAAACGGTATCTCAATCAACGACCTCAACAGCGGCATTTACTTCTGCACAGTAAAAGCTAACGGCTACAGCCACACATCAAAAGTTGTTGTTAAATAATAAGAGATAACAATAAATTATAAGGAGCATCCTCATTCAGGGGATGCTCTTTTTTTATATCTCAATCAAAAAAATCTGTTGTCTGTTGTCCGTTGTCCGTTGACTTTTTATTATCTTTGCGTCTCTAATAAGAATTAAAATTTAACATCGATGAATAAAGATTTCGTAGAAGAATTACGCTGGCGCGGTATGCTCCACAGCATGACTCCAGGTACAGAAGAACAACTGAAAAAAGAAATGACAACAGGCTACTTGGGTATCGACCCTACAGCCGACTCCCTCCATATTGGTCACCTATGCGGTATCATGATGCTGCGCCATCTGCAACACGCAGGTCACAAACCTCTCGCACTGCTCGGAGGCGCAACAGGTATGATAGGCGACCCGTCAGGAAAATCAGCAGAACGTAACTTGTTGAACGACGAGACACTCAACCATAACCAGGCTTGTATTAAGAAACAACTCGCTAAGTTCTTAGACTTCGAAAGCGACGCACCTAACAAAGCTGAACTCGTAAACAATTACGACTGGATGAAAAACTATTCTTTCCTTAACTTCATCCGCGACATCGGAAAACATATCACCGTCAACTATATGATGGCAAAAGACAGCGTCAAGAAACGTTTCAGCGGCGAGGGAGATGGTATGTCGTTCACAGAATTTAGCTACCAACTCGTTCAAGGCTACGACTTCTTATATCTATACCAAAATAAAAACTGTAAACTCCAACTCGGTGGCTCCGACCAATGGGGCAACATCACTACAGGTACCGAACTTATACGTCGCAAACTCGGTGCGGAAGAAACAGCATACGCACTTACATGCCCTCTCATCACTAAAGCCGACGGCGGTAAATTCGGTAAGACAGAAAAAGGTAACATCTGGTTGGATCCTGCTAAGACATCACCTTACGCATTCTACCAATTCTGGATGAACTGCTCCGACGACGACGCTGCTAAATATATCAAGATATTCACATTATTAAGCAAAGAAGAGATAGACGCTCTCATCGAACGTCACGCAGCAGAACCTCATCTCCGTGAACTACAACGTACACTCGCACGCGAACTCACCGTTATAGTCCACTCGAAAGAAGATCTTGAAATGGCTGAAGAAGCAACTCAAATACTCTTCGGAAAAGGAACATCAGAAGCCTTACATAAATTTGACGAGGCAACATTGTTGAGCATATTCGAAGGCGTACCACAGGCTAACATCTCAAAATCAGCTGTCGAAGAAGGACTGCCGATAATAGAGTTCCTGACGCAGACTAACGTTTTCCCTTCAAAAGGTGAAGCTCGTAAAATGTTACAAGGCAACGGCGTGGCAATCAATAAAGAGAAAGTCGCCGATACTAAAGTCATCGGAAAAGACGACTTGCTCAACGACAAATATATCCTCGTTCAAAAAGGTAAGAAAAATTATTATCTCATAATAGCAGAATAATCATGAGTACATTTCTTCTGATCTTGATTCCGGCTGTAATAATAATGGCGATAGTTTTTATCGCTATCGGAATAAAGATGTTCGTAAAAAAAGACGGACAATTCGAACGCAAATGCGCTCACTCCTTAGACCCCGATGCTAAATGCGTATGCGGCGGCAAAGGCGACGGAAGCTGCAAGAGAAAAGTTAACAATTAACAATTGAAAATTGACAATTGAAAGTTGAAAATTTTGGTAGAGACGTACCAATTACTTTGAACTTTGAACTTTGAGCTTTGAACTTTGAACGTTGAACCTTGAGCTTTGAACTTTGAACTTTGAACGTTGAACTTTGAACCTTGAGCTAAAGTTCAAAAGCCTTGGTTCAAAAGCCTTAGTTCAAAAGCCTTAGTTCAAAGTTCAACAGCCAAAAGTTATTTATTAAACTTTTCAACATCGTCTTTTGTTATTATAAAAATCATTATCTTTGAAAACAAAAAATAACACTATGAATGCTTTTATTGACAAAAGACAAAAGACAAAAGACAAAAGACGTAATGCACGCGGTTTATGGCTCATAGCGATAATATTTTTGTTAACAATAGCGACATCTGTCAAAGCGCAGACTCTGCAATCGTACGATAATAAAAACTATAACGACAATGTTCAGACCGTACTCCTTCATCCTACGGCGGACTCGCTTGCGAAGCCGATAATACATCTCGACAATATGATGGGAAAACTGCATCTTCAATTCGATGTATTCTCCAACGACGCTCCTTATATGTATTATACGTTCATCCATTGCAATAATGACTGGACACAGCAGTCGGACATACAACAGATTGAATATCTCGATGGTTTTGATTCTGACGACATCGAGAATTATTCGTTCTCACTTAACACTATGGTCGATTATGTACACTACGACCTCGTTTTCCCGACAGATGATATGATACCAAAAATATCAGGTAATTATCTCCTCATCGTCTTCGAGAACGAACTCACTCCGGAAAACATTTATTTCACCCGACGTTTTATGATTGTCGACGACAAGGCGGATTTCAAAGTCAACATCCCTCGCTATCCTTTTGACTTGAACCTCGGAACAAATGTGCAACAGTTAGAGATGACAATATCTTATCCTGACATATTCAATTCGTTGGCAGATCAATATTCTAACGTGACAATACAGCAGAACGGTCGCTGGGATAATGCCGTCATGGGATTGAAACCTACTTACGTATATCCTGATTATCTGTCATACGAGAATAACGCCAAGACCGTCTTCAACTCAGGTAATCAGTACAGAAGATTTAATACAAGTAACTTGTATAATCGTCCGGAGCAGACACGCACCGTTGAGATGTCGAAAGATTATTATGTGGTGACTTTATATGACGATCAGAAGAGAAATACTCACGCCTATATCAGCGACCGTGATCTGTTTGGTGAGAAAGTGATTTATCTTGAACGAGACGACAGAGCCGCGGCGACGGAAGCGGACTATGCCATGGTGGAATTTTTCCTCGAATGGAAACCGATGATGCCTTCCAACCAAGACGTATATATCTTAGGAGCTATAACAGACTGGAACCTTGACGAAAAAAGCAAAATGACTTACGATTACAAACGTGGAGGATATGCACTTAGTCTGTTGTTGAAACAGGGTTATTACGATTATATTTACGCGGTGAAAGACAAAGATTCTAATGTCGGTGACGTATCCATTGTAGCAGGTAATTTCTGGGAGACATTAAATGAATATACAATATATCTATATATCTTCGACCCGACACAAAATTATGACCAGCTTATAGGTGTAACAACAGTATTATCTCATTAATTAAAATTAAGGATAATCTATGTCGGAAGAGAGAGTCACTTTGTTCGCGGAGATCTTGTTGCCATTGCCGATACCGGGCAGCTTCACTTATCGTGTGCCATACGAACTGAATATGAGAGCTAAGATAGGTCAACGCGCCGTGGTACAATTCGGGAAGTCGAAAATCATGTCGGGACTGATAATGTCTCTCAGCACCAATGTTCCCGACTGTAACAACATAAAATATCTTCTCGACATACTCGACGACGAGCCGGTTATAAATGAAAACCAGCAGAAACTGTGGAAATGGATAGCTTCATATTATATGTGTTATCTCGGCGAGGTGATGCAAGCAGCCCTGCCTTCCGCTTTGAAACTCTCAAGCGAGTCGAAGATTAGTTTGGCGGAAGACTTTGAAGTAGATAATGCTAATCTCTCCGATAATGAATACCTGATCACTGAAGCGTTGCAGATTCAGCCGCAACTCACGATAACGGAAGTGAGTAAAATAATAGGTTATAAGAAAGTGATGCCACTCATCAAGACGATGATAGAAAAGAAACTCATCGTGATGCATGAAGAACTGCAACAGAAGTATAAGGCTAAATATGAACGTTACGTCCGTCTCACCAATACTTATCGTGACGATGATAAGATGCATGAGTTGATGGACAATCTCTCCAAAAGAGCATACAAACAACTCGAACTGCTGATGGCGTTTTTAGTTCTCGGCGGCTCAGCAGATAACGAGGTGCTCGCCTCAGAATTATTGAAAAAAGCAAATGTGGCTTCTTCAATACTAAACACCTTAGTGGAGAAAGACGTCTTTGAAACATACTATAAAAGAGTTAGCCGCCTGAAAAATTACAAGGCTCTCACCGATGTCTCGTCGATAATTCTTACCGACAAACAACAGGAAGCATTTGATGAGATCCATAAAGGCTTCGATGAAGATAAACCGGTTTTACTACATGGCGTGACAGCAAGCGGTAAGACCGAGATATACATTAAATTGATACAAGAGGCCATCGACCAAGGGAAACAAGTTTTGTATCTTCTCCCTGAGATAGCCTTGACAGAACAGATCATCAACAGACTGAAAAAATATTTCGGTGACAAGGTAGGTGTCTATCATTCGAGATACGACGACAACGAACGTGTGGAGATCTGGCACCAGGTGATGAATTTTAATAGTCAACAGTCAACAGACAACAGTCAACAGACATTGTCCAAAGTTAAACATTCCAAGTTTCAGATCATAATCGGTTCCCGTTCGTCGTTGTTTCTGCCGTTTACTGATTTGGGATTGATAATAGTAGATGAGGAACATGACTCTTCATTCAAACAGGTCGACCCTGCTCCACGTTATTCGGCACGCGACGTTGCGGCTGTCATGTCGAAGATGTTCGCAGCTCGTCTTCTGTTAGGTTCGGCGACACCTTCTTTCGAATCATATCATAACGCGTGTCAAGGGAAATATCATCTCGTCACTATCACAGAACGTTACGGCGGGGTGGAGATGCCGGAGATTGTCGTCGACGACCTCAGGATAGAGACACGACGCAAGACCATGCAGGCCAACTTCGGAAGCGTCCTCGTAGATGCTATGAACAAGACACTCGAAGAAAAGAACCAGGTGATATTATTTCAAAACAGACGCGGCTTCTCGCTGAGAATAGAATGCGACCATTGTAACTACATCCCGCAATGTATCAACTGCGACGTAAGTCTTACGTATCATAAGAACCAGAATATCCTAAAATGTCATTATTGCGGTTATATGACTAATGTGCCTACCGAATGTCCGTCGTGTCGCAGCACCGATCTGAAGATGCACGGTTTCGGCACTGAGAGAATAGAGGACGACCTTAAGATCGTTTTCCCGCAGGCGACAAGTTCACGATTGGACTTAGATACCACACGCACAAAAAACAGCTATCAATATATATTGGAACAGTTCCAGAATAAAGAGACGGACATACTCGTCGGGACACAGATGGTTACCAAAGGATTAGATTTCGACTCCGTAAAAGTCGTCGGTATTCTTAACGCCGACAATATGCTAACGTTCCCCGACTTCAGAGCATACGAAAGAAGTTATCAGCTCATGGAACAGGTCAGCGGTCGCGCCGGACGTAAAGGCGAGAAAGGTAAGGTGATAATACAGACTTATCAGCCGCAACATCCGGTGATACTTAATGTGATGAGTCACGACTATGTGAGATTCTTTGAAGAGCAGATGCCGATACGCCGACAATTCAACTATCCGCCTTATTCGCGACTTATCATGATACGACTTAAAGATGTAGATTCGATGAAGCTCAACAAGGCGGCGGAACTTCTGTCACGTTCCTTACGACAAGTCTTCAAGGAGAATCTCCTCGGACCAGAATATCCTGTCGTGTCTCGTGTGAAGAATCAATATATCAAACAGATGATTATTAAAGTCGACAAGAACTTAAACATTAATAAGGTAAAGGAATTTATCGGAAGTACGATAGAGAACTTCAAACACGATCACGACTTCAAATCGGTGAAGATTCAGATTGACGTTGATCCAAATTAA
>SUWS01000010.1 GCA_015061365.1 Lentimicrobiaceae bacterium
AAGGTAATAAAAACTGATGTGATTTTGATAAGCTCTCGGAACATATATACCTTTCTATGATATATTTTCCACTCACTTATTTTCACACTGCAAACTTAGAGTCTCTACATTAATTTTCAATTTTCAACTTTCAATTTAATTGAGACGCACCAATTACATATTGTTTATTTTTTAAGGTGTAATATGTCACGTCTCTACCATAATTTTCAATTTTCAGTTTTCAACTTTCAACTTTCAATTTAAAACGGTCTTACGCCGATACCGATGGAGATAGGTTTTATTTCAGGTCCGAATCCGTTTTTGAAGGTGTCGGAGAATTGATAAGCCGCGAAGAAATGAACGCTTCTATATGCGAATCTGAATGTCAGAGAATAGACATATTTCTCTAAGTTGTTTATTCTGTTAGCTTTCAATCGATATGTCTTTGCGTCGTTATAAAGTTCTCCCACGAACTTAGACTTTCCGCCTGTCAATATTCCGAATTTGAAGCCTGCGCTGATCTTAAATTGATTTCTGATATTAAAACTCACTTCGATAGGAATGTCGATATAGTTAGTGTTAATCTTGCTGATTTTGTGATCGTGAGGAACTTCAACGAATTCAGTCACGTCATAATAAGGTCTTCTGAGATAAGAGTCTTTCAGATAGAAGTTATGACCTGTGTAGCCGACGCCTATAGAAGCGAAAACCGGTGATTTTTCCGATTTGAAGTTAAACATTGTATAGACGCTGACGCCTTGATTGATTCCGCGCAGGTCGAAGTTGTCGTATGCTGCTCCAGTATTAAAATCAGTGAACATATCAGCTCCGATAATGACTTTGTTGTCGGTTCTTTCAGACAAGGTCTGTGCCTGCGACATTGAAGCGATAAAAAATAACAGGACTAATAATAATGATGTCTTTTTCATAAGTGGTAATATTAACTATGTAACTGTTTTGAAATATTATCTTGAATTTTCCTTCTTCTGTCTAAGAGTTCGTCGATCTCTTCCATTGAGATATTTGGTTTTTTAAGTTCAGCGTCTATTGCATCCAGGAGAGCTATATAACGATCTTCTGTAGGAAGTTGTTCAAATTCTTTTTCTTTCTTATCAACCAACGAAATCTGTTCGACAGGCTCATCGTAGGCATCTTCTCCCAACTGTTCTTTAAGTTGTTTTATCAGTTTCGACAATATCTTCTGCGTCATCTCTTCATCAAAAAGACCGAACATATCCGATGAGAAACTTATCTCCATGTCTTCATAATTGGAGAGCATCATCTTAAGTTGTTCCGCCTGAGCCTTATCTATTCCAGGCATCGATTCAGGAGGATATTTCTCCATCATCTTCTTAAACAACCTGAAAAGTTCCTCCATCTGTTTCTTTAAATTTTCATTTTCCATATCATTAAATTTTTGGTTCGCCAAATCAAAAACTATTCCTATTTGTCACAAAACGTTTACTGTCAGATAATAGTATAAATATTCTCAATTATTCGTCATAATAATATATTTCCATATTGATGGTATCGTTAAAGTTACCGTCAATAGTGTCATAATCGATGCTTTCTTCTTCAAGAACGAAGTCGGGATCGCAGAAGATATTGTAAGGAAGTTCTATCCTGTCGGAAGTGACGAAAGCCTTTTTATATTCTTTAACTAAAGTTTTATGAACCTTTTCGGCTTCGAGGCGTGTTCTGAAGTCGCCGACACGAAGTCTGTAATAAGGCTGACCGAAAACGAGATATATCGGGATGTCGGGATATTTCAGTTGAAATTCCTTCATCACCTCATTGGCTTTTTCCACAGCGTCGTTACCCGACTCCATGAAGATCTGGATCCTAAATCCATCTATAGTATTATCATTATTATGAATTTTTCTCTGTCTTTGAATAAGTTGTTCGATGCGTTGATCCTGTTCTATATTGAGATAGCCTTCATTCTGTGAGAAGCAAGTCAGTGAAAGGACACACATTATCACGGTTAAAATACGTCTCATTATAAGCTTATAATTTTTTTTGCTAAAATAGCGAAAAAAGTGATACCATATAGCACAAAATATGTAATTTTGTAGTATATGATTTTTTTATGAACGAGAATTTAGACGCATACGGCAAATCATTCAGCAAGCAAGAGTTAGAGATAGAACGCGCTTTGCGTCCTGAGGCGTTTCAGAATTTCGCGGGTCAGGAACAAGTCGTCGAGAACCTTCTCATCTTCACCCGTGCCGCGGTACAAAGAGGCGAATCGTTAGATCACGTCCTGCTTCATGGTCCTCCGGGTCTCGGCAAGACCACATTGTCGCATATCATCGCCAATGAGTTGGGAGTAGGAATGAAGATGACATCGGGACCGGTTTTAGACAAACCAGGCAACTTAGCTGGTCTCTTGACAAGTCTTGAGAAAAATGACGTGCTTTTCATCGATGAGATTCACCGGCTTAGTCCCATAGTGGAAGAGTATCTTTATTCAGCGATGGAAGATTACCGTATCGACATCATGATTGAAAGCGGTCCTAACGCGCGTTCGGTACAGATCGCTCTCAACCCGTTCACATTAATCGGCGCCACCACGCGTTCCGGATTGCTCACCGCACCGTTACGAGCTCGCTTCGGAATCAATATGCGATTGGAATATTATAACGCCACCACTTTATCAGGAATCATAAAACGTTCGGCTTCAATATTGAGAGTTCCTATCGAACATGAAGCTGCATTCGAGATCGCGCGCCGCAGCCGTGGAACTCCGCGTATAGCGAATCTCTTATTGCGACGCGTCAGAGACTTCGCCCAGATTCAAGGTAACGGAACAATAACTCTCGACATCGCCCGCATCGGACTTAAAGCCCTCAACGTCGACCAACACGGACTCGACGACATGGATAACAGAATATTATCTACCATCATCGATAAATTCAAAGGCGGTCCGGTAGGACTTAACACCATAGCCACAGCCGTCGGTGAAGAAGCCGGAACCATTGAAGAGGTGTACGAACCATTCTTAATACAGGAAGGCTACCTGATGAGAACACCTCGCGGACGTGAAGCAACAGAATTCGCCTACCGTCATCTCGGAAGAACAAAAAGTGCAGCCAACGGAGAATGGGAACTGTTTTGATTTAAAATTGAAAGTTGATTTGAATGTCAACAGACAACAGACAACGGACAACAGTCTTTTAGGATTTTAGAGAATTAATTGTTGGTCGTCGGATGAATCACTCGTAGAGGTACACGGACGTGTGTTTTGAAAATTGAAAATTGAAAGTTGAAAATTGGACTATGAAAGACGTAATGACATTTTTGAACGGAATCTTGGTTAACAACAACAGACCTTGGTTCCAGGAACATAAAGACTTATATCTTAAAGCTCAAGATAAGATCAACAGTCTCGCCATAGAACTTATCGACGGAATCTCTAAGTTCGACCCGCTCATAAAAAATCTCTCCGTAAACGACTGCACCTACCGCATCTACCGCGACATACGTTTCTCCCCCGACAAACGTCCTTACAAAACTCACATGGGAATATATGTGTGCCCTAACGGCAAGAAATCGGGACTCGCAGGATATTACCTTCACTTCGAAGCCGAAGGTTCCGAATATCTTGGACTTAACGGACTTTATACAGGATTGTACAACCCTGATAAAGACTCACTTAGAAACATAAGAGAAGACATCTGCTATGACGGAGCGGCATTTGAAGAAGCAATTAAAAAAGCAAAGAACTTCACCTTAGACACTTCCTTCAGTCTGACCAAAACACCTAAGGATTTTCCTAAGGACACTGCTTACGACTACCTGCTCCGCCTGAAGCAATATAATCTGATTCAGGTGATGCCAGAAGATATGATATATGACGACCACCTGATTGAATGGGCATTAGAGGAGTTCAAGACGGCGTTGGAGTTTAATAATCTGCTGAATAGAGCGGCAACCTTTAATTAAAAATGAGAAATATCTCCGTTTTAATATGCCTGTTTTTTTTAACAATTAGTTTTTATAATTGTACCGACACATCAAGCCTGCATCATAATCATCAAGGTATCTCAGATTTTTTGGATCGTATCGGAGGTGATGACGCAAGTGAAAAAATATTGACATCATTAGATGCAAGTCTGTCTGAAGATAATAGAGACGTTTTCATCATTACTTCAAAAGATGACAAGCCATACATAAAAGGCAGTTCTGTTTTGGCGGTAACGACAGGAATAAATTGGTATCTCAACCATTACGCCAACATCAATATCTCATGGAATCAACTGAGCATTGATGATATCGAGAATTATCATTTCCCTGTTCCTGAAAGAGAAGAACGTCGTATTTGTGACGCCGATTATCGCTATTACCTTAATTATTGCACGTTTTCTTACTCTATGTCGGTATGGACCTGGGAGCGATGGGAGCAGGAACTCGACTGGATGGCTTTACACGGGATCAACATGCCTCTTCAGATTGTCGGCTTAGATGTGGTTTGGAGGAGGTTGTTAACGGAATGCTACGGATATAGTTTTGACGAAGCCGATGAGTTCATTGCCGGACCTTGTTTTCAGGCATGGTGGGGAATGAACAACCTCGAAGGATGGGGCGGCAAGAATCCGGAGTGGTGGTATGAACGTCAGGCTGTCTTATCAAAGAAGATATGCGACAGGATGCGAGAACTTGGGATGCAGCCGGTGCTTCCAGGATTCAGCGGGATGGTGCCGAGCAATTTTACAGAAAAGACAGGAATACCGTCTAACACTCAAGGCGAATGGTGCGGTTTCAAACGTCCTCACATCTTAGATCCTAACAGTGAAGACTTCAAGACAATGGCTGCTAATTATTACAATATTCTTGAACAGGTGATGGGGACATCGACATATTACAGCATGGATCCTTTTCATGAGGGAGCTAACACTGCCGGCATTGACGTTGCTGCTGCCTATAAGGCGATAGCCGATGCTATGTTCGCTGCCAACGACGACATAGATGAGAAATGGGTGATTCAATATTGGCAATGGAACGCCGACCAATATAAAGTCCTCGATCAAGTTGAAAAAGGTGACCTGATAATATTGGACTTATTCTCGACGGCGCACACTCATTTTCAAGAATATAAAGATCATGATGCAGTCTATTGTATGTTACCTAATTTCGGCGGACGTTCCGGTTTCATGGGACGTTTCAACGGAGTGATAGAAGGTTATTTTGAAAACAAGGAATTACATCATAATATAAAAGGTATAGGATCGACACCAGAAGCTATCGGTTCTGTTCCCGTTTTGTATGACATTTTATTTGAGCTGCCATGGCACGAGACGAAGCCGAATCCTGAAGATTGGATGCGTAATTATACGATAAGTCGCTATGGTGAGGAAAATGTCTTGGCACAAGAAGCATGGGAGTTGTTACGTAATTCAGCACTCAATTGTACGACGCTACTGCAAGGTCCGCATGAAGCGGTTATGTGCGCACGACCTTCGTTGACAGTCGACAGAGTCTCATCGTGGGGAGGGACGGAGATTTTTTATGACAGCAAAGACGTGAGAGAAGCCGCCGTTAAACTTTTCAAAGCCGACATCAACACTTCCACAAAACTCCACGAGGAAAACTATTCATACGATTTAGTCGATTTATGGCGACAAGCGTTGACGGACCATTCTTATTATTTGTTAAAAGAAATTAACGACGCTCATCAAAATAACGACACACTGACTTTTATAAGGAAACGTGATGAGTTCTTAAAATTGATTAATGAATTAGACAGACTTCTTAATACAAATAAACATTTCATGATAGGAACATGGACCGAGATGGCGAGAGCTATAGCCGATGAAGTGGAGGGCACGACGGAGTCTGATAAAGATTGGCTTGAATTGAATAACGCCCGCACTCTGATCACCACCTGGGGCGATGAAGTCAACGCCAACAAAGGAGGATTGAGAGATTATTCTTACAGACAATGGGGCGGGATGCTTAAAGATTTCTATCTTCCCCGCTGGGAATATTTCTTCAACAACAATAATTCCTCCCCGCCCGAAGGTTGGTTCGAGATGGAACAAAAATGGACTCTCAACAAAAACATAAGATATTCCAACATCCCACAAGGCGACACCAAGGAAATAATACGATCTATAATTGAAAATTGAAAATTGAAAATTGAAAATTATGGTAGAGACGTGACACATTACACCTTTGAAAATAAACAATATATAATTGGTGCGTCTCAATCAAATTGAAAGTTGAAAGTTGATTTGAATGTCAACGGACAACAGACAACGGACAACAGATTTTTAGGATTTTAGAGAATTAAACGATTGTCGTCGGATGAATCACTCGTAGAGGTACACGGACGTGTTTCTTGGAAATTGAAAATTGAAAGTTGAAAATTGAAAATTAATGTAGAGACGTACCAATTACACCTTTGAAAATAAACAATATGTAATTGGTGCGTCTCAATCAAATTGAAAATTGAAAGTTGAAAGTTGAATCATAAGAATTATGCATTATGCATTATGAATTATGCATTAATTTAAAATCATATTCCAACATTTTTTCGTAATTTTGCATTAATTAAAATATGGAAAAAAGTCGTATAGATATTATCAATCATCTTGCAGATGGAGACACGTTAAGTCGCGATGAGTGGATGATATTATTGTCTTCCTTAGACGATGGCGAACGGGAATATCTTCGTGTCAAGGCTCAGGAAGTGGCGGTGTCGCATTATGGCAAGGGTATATTCGTGAGAGCTCTTCTCGAGATAAGTTCATATTGTAAGAACAACTGTTATTATTGTGGCATTCGTGCCTCGAACAGAGACGCCCAGCGTTATCGTCTGTCTAAAGAAGAAATCCTTGAATGTTGCAAGGAAGCCGACGCTCTCGGTTTCAACACTTTCGTCCTGCAAGGCGGAGAAGATCCTGTTCAAAACGATGCCTGGGTCGTCGATGTGGTGAAAGCGATACGTGCGGCGTATCCTGAGAAAGCGATAACGTTATCTGTCGGAGAACGCAGTGCTGAGGCGTATGCTGCCTTCAAAGAAGCCGGCGCAAACCGTTTTCTGTTACGTCATGAGACTCGCAACGACGAGCATTATTCACAGCTGCATCCTTCCATGATGAGTTCCGAAAACAGAAGACAATGTCTGATGACGCTGAAACGTCTCGGATTCCAGACAGGCAGCGGCATGATGATAGGCTCGCCGGGACAGACCGACGAACATCTATACGAAGACATAAGATTCCTTGAAGAGCTTCAGCCGCAGATGATAGGCATAGGACCTTTCCTGCCAGCTACAAACACACCGTTCGAGAACCATAGTCCGGGTAGCGCAGACAAGACCATACTGATGCTATCTCTATTAAGATTACGTTTCCCGAATGTGTTATTGCCGGCGACGACAGCACTCGCCACCTTATGCAGCAACGGAATGGAACGTGCCATATCAGCAGGTGCCAACGTGGTGATGCCTAACGTGTCGCCCGTAGAACAACGTAAGAAATATTCTATCTACGACAACAAAAAAAGCACCGGTGCAGAATCGGCACAGCAGATGCAGCAATTAGAGAACAGACTTAACGCCATCGGCTATCATATAGATTATGGTCGTGGCGACTACAGAAATTAACAATTAACAATTGACAATTAGCAGTTAACAATAAATATAAAACAACATATCATGTATAATATAAAGTCAAAAATAGCTGAGGAATTTATCAGCGATTCCGAGATTCGCGACACTATGGCATACGCCCGCGAAAACAAAGACAACATCGAACTGATAAGAACGATACTAAGTAAAGCACGTGAAGGCAAAGGCATCACACACAGAGAAGCAGCCTTGCTTTTAGAATGCGACAATGTCGATATTATAAACGAAATCTATGATATAGCTAAGGAGATAAAACATAAGTTCTACGGTAACAGAATAGTGATGTTCGCTCCGCTTTATCTCTCCAACTATTGCGTCAACGGATGCGTCTATTGTCCTTATCATCTTAAGAACAAAAACATACGCCGTAAGAAATTAAGCCAGGAAGAGATACGTCAGGAAGTCATCGCTCTGCAAGACATGGGACACAAACGTCTCGCTCTCGAAGCTGGTGAACACCCTGTCGAAAATCCTATCGAATATATCTTGGAAAGTATCAAGACCATCTACAGCATCAAGCATAAAAACGGAGCCATACGTCGTGTCAACGTAAATATCGCAGCCACAACGGTAGAGAACTATCGTAAATTGCGCGACGCGGGTATCGGCACCTATATCCTTTTCCAAGAGACATACAACAAAGAAAACTATGAGGCTCTACATCCGACAGGACCGAAGAGCAACTACGCTTATCATACCGAGGCGATGGACCGCGCCATGGAAGGCGGCATCGACGATGTCGGCATCGGTGTCTTGTTCGGATTAGAGACATACCGTTACGACTTCATAGGTCTGCTCATGCACGCCGAACACTTGGAAGCTACATACGGTGTCGGACCTCACACCATCAGCGTGCCGAGATTATGTATGGCTGATGACATCGATACTGCCGACTTCAAGAATGCTGTTCCAGACGACATCTTCTTCAGGATAGTGGCGATCATCAGAATCGCTGTGCCTTACACCGGAATGATCATCTCGACACGTGAAAGCGAGAAGAGCCGCGCCCGACTTTTAGAACTCGGCATCTCGCAAATTAGCGGCGGTTCACGCACCAGCGTCGGCGGTTACGTAAAACCTGAAGATGAAAGTGAGAACTCGGCACAGTTTGACGTCGCCGACCACCGTACCTTAGACGAAGTCGTCGGTTGGCTGTTAGATTTAGATCATATCCCGAGTTTCTGTACGGCATGTTACAGAGAAGGACGTACAGGCGACAGATTCATGTCGTTGCTTAAGAGCGGACAGATCGCAAACTGCTGTCTGCCTAACGCCTTGCTCACTTTGAGAGAATACGTCGACGACTATGCGTCACCGGAAGTGAAAGAGAAAGCCATGGCTATGATACAACGTCTGCTGCAAACAATACCGAATGAGAAAGCTCGTGCAACAGCCGACAAATATCTTAAAGCCATCGACGAAGGACAGAGAGACTTCAGATTCTGATAGTTTACAATTATGAAGATATTAAAGGCAGTACTTGCGGATCTTGTTATCTGCCGTAAAATTTAGTCGTAATTTAAATTTGGTGCTGATGAAAGTATGTGTTTTCTGCGGAAGCAGTATGGGTAACGATGTAAGGTATCAGGATGCCGCCGTACGTTTAGGTGAGGTGCTCGCTGAAAATGACTGCACATTATATTATGGAGGCGGCAATGTGGGACTGATGAAAGTCATCGCCGACAAGATGCTTGAGGAGGGAAAGGAGGTTGTCGGTGTGATGCCTAATCTTATTCTTGATATGGAAATAGGGCATGATGGCGTGACGAAAATGATAGAGACCGATTCGATGTCGGAGAGAAAGAACCTGCTGATTGATGAGTCGGACGCTTTCATAGCTATGCCCGGTGGCTTCGGAACATTGGACGAACTGTTCGAAATAATAGTGCTCAATCAGTTACAGATTACTGATAAGCCAGTCGCACTTTATAACGTCATGAATTATTACGACGGTATCATACAATTCATCGACCATGCCGTAAGTCAGGGATTTATCCGTAAGGGACATCGCGACAATATTATCATCAGCGATGACCCTGAAGTTCTGTTCAGAGAATTAAGCAAACATAAATCAGTCGACATCAAGCAGTGGATAGAAGATATTAAGGAAGAATCTATGGGTAATTCATAAATTATGGATGACATCTGATAACAAAAAAACCGGACGTTATGCCCGGTTTTTTTTATTCTGCTTTTTAGAATTTCATTATCACATTGATCTTACAGTCTTCGCTCAATGTCTTCTTGACAGGACAAGTCTCAGCTGCTTTCTGTAAGACCACCTTTTCTTTGTCGGTGTATTCCTGTGTAAAACTGACGATGATGTTAAACTCACTGATTCGACGTGGAGCATCAGCCATAACTCTGTCGACATCTATTGTCATGCCTTCCAAGTTGATGCCTTTGTTCATCGCAGTATATCCCATCATGGCGAACATACATGCGCCTAATGCTGTAGCTGTTAAATCGATAGGAGAGAATCCGTTGCCGTTGCCGTCTACTGTAATCTTTGCACCTGAAGGGTTGTGAGTGAATTCACTGCATAAGTTTCCTAAGTATTTTCCTGAAATTGCTGCCATTGTTCTTAAGTTTTTTTAGTTATAATTAGTTTTAATTGTCATTTTTTATTACAACGCAAAAATACATCATTTTGTTGAACTGAGAAGCGAATTTTCATTAGAAATAATCGATGAGCATATCGATAAAATTTATTATCTTTACAAACTAAATTATTAAATGTATATGAAAAGAATTTTTAGAAAGATCAGTATTATTGTAGTAGCTCTTATGTCGTTTACATTCGTATCATGCGGTGGCGACGATTATCCGAGCGAAGGTTATTTTAAAGTTGGCGAAACAACTTATATCACGAACGAGGCACGTCTTAACGATTTGGGTTATGACGACGAAAGCGGGTTGTATCAGTTACGACTAACTATGGATAATACCTCTCACAACGATTTTCATTCCATTAACATCTTGTTTTATTCTGAGGTGAATAACTATCTTCCAAGCGCTGTGTACTCGTCGTACACATATAACGGCAACTACAAGAACAGATTCAAACGAGGAGCCTGGACGATAGGCGATAATATTGAAAACGTCTTCTTGAAAGGCAATGTTAAAGTCACCAAGAATAACGACATTTATAGAATCAACATCAATTGCGAAGATATCGAAGGAAATAAGATCACCGGAGTTTACGACGGCAAAATACATGTGGTCAATTGACAATTGACAATTAACAATTAACAATTGACAATTAGGGTGTAGGAGTAGAGGTTGCTTTAGCAACCTCATATAATTGTAAATTGTAAATTGTAAACTGTAAATTGTAAATTGTTCAGTTTCTTCCTGATTCCTTGATCATTCTTGAAAGCATATCGTTAAAGCCTTGTCTCTCGTTAAGAGATTCGAGGCTTTGATGCATTTTATAGCACCAGTGATGATGAGGATCTGCCGGGATGTTGATTTGTTCTCTTTGAGTTTCATTCCATCTGAATTCGCCGTCCATCGCGATATAATCCTGGATAGGGATGATGACCCACATGGAGGAAGAGTCGAGATGTTGCCTGATGATTTCCTGGCAAACCCAAGGCTCCGCGAAATAAGGTGCTCCCTCGTGATGACCGAGCATCTCTCTATAGAAGCGGTTTGTGAGTTCGCCGTTTTCTTCCCACCATCCTCTTAATGTCGAAGTGTCGTGTGTTGAAGTGGTGTCGACGCTGAGATAAGGGTTTTCTCTCGGATTGACGAAGGTCTCTCCATATTTCTTTGGCATACGCTGGACCTCCAAACTCAAGATGTTGAGTTGTTGCATCACTTCTGGAACGCAAGCTGGAACCATACCTAAGTCTTCGCCGCATACCATCATATCGCTTGCCTCTATAATCTTAGGTAGTTTCTTAAGTGCTTCAGACTTCCAGAGTTCCTCATTTCTGTGATAGAAGAAATCGTCGTATAATTTATTTAACGTATCTTTTTGTGCATCGTTCAACTCGTTGTAAGTCTGGGTGAGATGCATATCTATTCTCGGATGGAATTTGTTCTTGTCGTGTTTATCTCTTAAAAACAACCCTTCGATTTGAGAAGCATTTAGGTCGAGGTTGAAGAGATCCAAAGGTAGTGCGGGAGAGAAATGACCCATTGTGCCTTGGGAATATTCTATCGGTATTTCCCAGATCCGGAAGAAACCGAGGATGTGGTCGATGCGGTAAGCGTCGAAGTAGCGGCTCATTTGAGTGAGACGATCTCTCCACCATTTGTAATTGTCTTTCTCCATGGCTTCCCAGTTATATGTCGGGAATCCCCAGTTCTGACCTTCAGTGGCGAAGGCGTCTGGTGGCGCACCTGCCTGACAATCCATATTGAAAAGCTCCGGGTTTGTTTGTGCATCAACACTGTCGCGACCGATGCCGATAGGAATGTCGCCTTTCAATGCGATGCCTTTGTGATGCATGTAATCGACAGCTTCCTTCAGTTGTTTGTCTAAGTGATATTGGAGGAAGTGATAGAACTCAGGCTGTTGAACCTTGTCTATTGATCGTTGACAGCAAAATTCGGCGTACGGTATGAGCCAGTCTCTGTTTTCATTGAAGAAGGTTCTGTAATCGTTTCGGTTTTTGACTTCGTGCCACGTCTGTTCGAAGATCTTCCTGAAGTAAGCGTCTTTAACTTTCATCACCTCGGGATAATCGACGTAGTCTTTTGCGTTTAAGTAATCTCTCTGCTGTTCGAAATATTCTTTGTCGCTTTCGTTGTAAAGAGTTCCCATCTCTGAGAGATTGAGATAGATTGGATGCAGAGCTTTCGTCGATATAGCTTTGTATGGATAGGAGTTATCCCACGAGTCATCGGTGCGGGTGTCGTTGATAGGTAAGATCTGGATTATCTTCAGTCCGACCTTACTGCACCAGTCCGCCAATAATTTAAGGTCGAGGAACTCACCAATGCCGCAGCTGTATCTGCTTCTCAAGGAGAAAACAGGAACGGCAACACCAGCACCTTTCCATCCGTTGCCGATGTTGTCGTTGTTTGTCATTAAGACCTTAAAGACTTTCGTGTCGAATATGTTCTGCATCGTTTATTATCTTTTTGATATTGTTTTGTGTCAAAGTTTATCAATCACAGAACAAATATCGCTGAAGATATGTTCGATTGTACCTACGCCGTTGATAGGGTGGAGGCAATTCTTATCTTGGTAATAATGAAGTACAGGTTTAGTCTTGTTTTCGTATTCGACGAATCTGTGGTGTATTGATTCTATGTTATCATCGGCTCTGCCGCTTGTCTTGCCGCGTTCTAGCATACGTTCGATGAGGAGTTCTTCAGGTACCTCCAAACTGAGTACGCCGTCGAGTTTCAGGTTGTATCTTTCGAAAAGCTCATCCAATATCTCAGCCTGTTTCACGGTGCGAGGGAATCCGTCGAAGAGGAAACCGTCTGTGTTAGGATGGTTGACGATGAACTTCTCTATTATCTCAGTGACTATCTCATCGGAAGCGAAACCACCGTGGTTGATGATGTCTTTCACCTTTAATCCAATTTCGGTGCCGGCTGCCATTTCAGCACGAAGGACCTGTCCTGTTGAGATGTAAGTCAAGTTATATTTCTCCTTTATGAAATCTGACTGAGTTCCTTTGCCTGCACCCGGAGGTCCGAAAATTATTATATTTAACATTGCTTAATTTATTTTAAATAGATTGTTTCAAATTATTCTACGACCTTATATATTGAACCGTAGTTTCTTCCGTGTTCGTTGTAATCAAGTCCATAGCCAACTATGAATTCGTTGCCGATATTCATTCCGATATAATCTATCTTATAGTCGAACTTGAACGCGTTAGGCTTAAACAGCATTGTGGCGATTCGTGCGCTCGACACTTTCATCGCGGCTAATTTTTGAAGAAGGCAGTTCATGGTGAAGCCCGAATCGATGATGTCTTCCACGATGACTATGTCGCGACCTTCCAACGAAGAGTTGAGACCTATGAGTTCTTTTACCTCACAAGTACTTTGTGTCCCGTCGTAAGAAGAATATTTCACGAAAGACGTCTCACAATCGATGGTGAGTTCTTTGAAAAGTTGCGATGCGAACATGAAAGCTCCGTTGAGCATGACGAGAAAAAGAGGATTCTTGTCTTTATAATCCTCATTGATTTGATTGGCAATGTTTTTAATTACAGATTCAATTTCCTCTTGAGGAATGTAAGGCTTGAATTCTTTGTCGAGTACTTTTATCGTGTTCGTATCCATCAGTATTAATTTTTAGAAAATAAAGCGCAAATATACAAAATTAATGTTTTAATAGATAAAAAAATATCTTTTTAGGGGACTTCTATAAATTTCCCGTTTAAAACTTTGAATTTGTGATGTTGGATTAAGGTTCTTGGCTTAAGGTTCTGAACAAAACCATTACATCGTTGTTTCTGTGAAAAAAAACAACAATATATGGATGCACAAAAAACAAAATCTATTGCGAAGCTTAGTGTATTCACTATAGCTATCATGAATGTGACGGCGGTTGTCTCTTTGCGTGGACTTCCAGCCGAGGCCGAATATGGATTAAGTTCGGCGTTTTATTATTTGTTCGCTGCCGTGGTGTTTCTGATTCCGACGGCGTTGGTTGCCGCCGAGCTCGCGGCGATGTTCTCTGACAAGGAGGGCGGCGTCTTCCGTTGGGTAGGCGAGGCCTTCGGCAAACGTTTCGGTTTCCTCGCCATCTGGCTGCAATGGTTCCAGAACACGATCTGGTATCCGACGGTACTTACTTTCGGTGCTGTCTCTTTAGCGTTTATCGGGATGAATCCGACACACGACATGGCACTCGCCAACAACAAAATCTACACTCTCATAGTTGTTCTCGCCATCTATTGGATTGCGACACTTATATCAATGAGGGGCATGGATTGGGTCGGTAAGATCTCTAAGATCGGAGGTCTCGTCGGAACTATAATACCAGCGTGTATACTCATTATCCTCGGTATCTATTATGTCGCTACAGGCGGACCTATACAGATGGATCTCAGCGGCAGTTTCTGGCCCGACCTCGCTAAGTTAGATAACTTGGTTCTCGCCACGAGTATCTTCCTCTTCTATGCGGGTATGGAAATGACAGGTGTTCACGTCAAAGAGATGGACAATCCGAGCAAGAGTTATCCGCGCGCTGTTTTCATTGGAGCATTCCTCACGGTGATTATCTTCGTGTTAGGAACCTACGCTCTCGGATTCATCATCCCGAAAGATAACATCAACCTCACCCAAAGTCTTTTAATAGGTTTCGACAATTATTTCAAATATATTCACGCCTCGTGGTTGTCGCCTGTCATTGCGGTGGCACTTGCCTTCGGCGTTCTTGCCGGTGTCTTGGCGTGGGTGTCGGGTCCTTCTAAAGGTCTGCTCGTGGTGGGTAAAGCCGGCTATCTTCCTCCGTTCTTCCAGAAGACCAACAAACTCGGAGTACAGAGTAACATATTAATAATACAAGGTGTCATCGTAACAATACTCAGCCTGCTTTTTGTGGTGATGCCTTCAGTGCAGAGTTTCTATCAGATCCTCTCACAGATGACGGTGCTTCTCTACCTGATAATGTATATCCTGATGTTCGCGGCAGCTATCTATCTCCGTTATATAATGAAAGATACTCCTCGTTCCTTCAGAATCGGCAAGAGCGGTAACGGACTGATGTGGATTGTCGCTGGCGTCGGTTTTATCGGTTCTTTGATAGCTTTCGTCTTGAGTTTCATTCCTCCAGGACAGATAGCTATAGGTAACAAAACAGTATGGTATGCTGTGATGTTCGGCGGATGTATCGTCTTTGTCGCTATACCTTTTATTATATATGCGCTGCGTAAGCCGTCATGGAAAGACGAGAGCGGCGAGATTCAACCTTTCCACTGGGAGAAATAGTAGAGTCTGAGAATATCTTTATGGAGACGTACCAATCGCATCAATGAATGATAGACACGGTGTGATTGATGCGTCTCCTTTAAAATCTTTCATCATTTCTTCAAAGAAAACTCGAAGCGTAAACCTCCGTCGGGACGGTTGTTTACCTTTATCGTGCCTCCGTGAAACTGAACGGCGTGCTTCACTATGGCGAGTCCGAGACCTGTGCCACCTTTCTGTCGTGAACGTCCTTTGTCAACACGATAGAAGCGTTCGAAAAGTCGTGGAAGCTGTTCCTCTTGAACTCCCTTACCGTCGTCTTCAAAACTGATGCGACATTCTTCATCGTTATTCTCGAGCAACGATATATAAATGTTTCTGCCTTCCGAGTATGCGATGGCATTCTCTGTAAGGTTACGGAATATGGATCCTATCAGCGAGATGTTTCCGTCCATCACGACCATCTCGTTGAAGTTTGTATGTAAATTCAATCGTTCTTCCTTAGGCATGATCTCCAACTCCTCGGCAATCTCCTTAATAATATCATTGACGATAATCCTCTCCTTACTGATAAGCGCGCTGCCGTCTTCCATCCTCGTGATGAGCGACACATCGTTAAGAAGTCGGCGCAGACGTTCATTGTTAGTATAACAACGTTCGATAAGCTCCTGGCGTTTCTCGTCACTCAGACTGATGCCCGAAAGCAAGGTCTCAAGACAAACCTGTATCGACGCGACGGGAGTCTTAAGTTCATGGTTTATGTTGTTGGTAAGCTGTCGTTTAAGAATATCTTTCTCTTGTTCCGCCTCATAACGCTTGATACGTTCGATATTCTTACCGAGCTTACGAGTGATAAAAAACGCTATCACACTCATCACGACACTGATAGAAATCATCACTATGAGAAAATTCCAATCTGCTTTCAAGAGTTCGTCTAACGACGACGAATATGGGATGGCGGTACGCACCACGACACGCTCGCCTTTCGTCGCTGAATAGAAATACTCGCGTCCGTCGCTCGCCGACTGTCGCCCGATATGATAGCCGGAACCATTTCTCAAAGCCTGAATTACTTCCGGTCTCTCACGGTGATTGTCAAGAGAATCTATCAATAAAACATTATCATAGATGACAGCACCCGACAAAGTGATGATGGTAACTCTAAGCTCATCGAAGGGTTTGTTATGCGTCATGATATATTCCTCGTAAGGCTGACCTTCTTCCACGATCTCAAGCAGATGACGATTATAAAGCTGAAGCTGCGCGCTAAGGAAATCCGATTTATATTGTTGCTCGCGCAGATATTGAAATCCAATAAAACAGAAAACGACACTCCATAAGAAGACGATTATCACTAAGAAGAGTCGTTTGTGATACGATAATTTAATCACGGAAGCCATAACCAAATCCTGAACGTGTTACAATATAAGAACCATAATTGCCTATCTTTGAACGCAGACGCGTGATGTTAACGTCGATAGTTCTGTCGAGAACCACAACCTCATCGCTCCACACGCGACTCAGTATCTGCTCACGCGAACATATCTTGCCGCGATGTGAGATAAGATAAGCCAACAACTCAAATTCTTTGCGAGCGAGTTTCACCTCCTCGCCGTCTATGATGCAACGTTTAAACTCCAAGTCGAGATGCAAGCCATCGACTTTCAAGATATTAGATTTCTCCGTCGATGTAACATTATTCTTATGAGACGATGTCCTGCGCAAGACGCTCTTCACTCGAGCTATCACATTACGGACAGTATAAGGTTTCATGATATAGTCGTCGGCACCGAGATTTAACCCCATAATCATATCGTCCTCCGTGTCGCGAGCCGTACAGAATATAATAGGAATATCGGCAGTCGTGACATCCGACTTCAGCATCTTAGCCATCTTGATGCCGCTTATCTCACCCATCATAATATCAAGAAGAATAAGCGAATAAGATTTCAGGTCGTATGTCAGAGCCTGTTCCGCACTGAAAGCGATATCGACATCATAGCCTTCATTTTCAAGATTGAGTTTCAAGACTTCACATAAAGTCTCTTCATCATCGACTATTAAAATACGTTCTGTTGTCATACCTTATATTATTGTAGTGCAAAGTTATTGATAAAAATGAAATTAACGACACATGAAACAACATTTAATAAAAATGTAATATTTTGTCATGGCGATTTAACCGAAGCCTATTTGTTTTGAAATATTTGTGTAACATCTCCTCTCTACTTTTGCCGTATCAAAATTTCAAAATAAATGACAATGAAAAAACATTTAATCTTAGCAGGCATGTTAGCATGCTTCGGTATCTCAGCCAAGGCGCAGGATACCAAAATCGAAGAGCCGAAAGGCAAGGCAATAATCCAGATGTTCGAGAACTTCCACAGCGGTTTCGGCGATAACAAGAATGACATCGGCTTTGAACTTGAACGTACTTATCTCGGCTACGAGTACAATCTCGGCAAGGGTCTTTCTGTTAAAGGCGTGATGGACATCGGTAAATCGTCAGACGTCAGCGACCTTCATCGCGTGGCTTATATGAAGAACGCCTTGATTCAATGGAAGACCGGCGACCTCACACTCAACGGCGGTTTGATCTCAACAACACAATTTAATTTTCAAGAGAAATTCTGGGGTTATCGTTACGTCATGAAATCTTTCCAAGACGAATATAAATTCGGTAGCAGCGCCGACTTGGGTATCTCAGCAGCATACAAATTCACCGATTGGTTGTCAGCCGACGCTATCATCGTCAACGGCGAAGGTTATAAGAAGATACAAGGTAACGATGGTTTCAACTACGGCTTAGGCGTGACTCTCACTCCTTTAAAAGGATTCCAGATTCGTCTGTACGGCGGACTCAACCAAAAAGGCGACGAGACAAAGAAAGACATCGCTAACGTAGCAGCTTTCATGGGTTACAAATGCGACAGATTCAGAGTTGGTGCAGAATATAACTACATGACAAACACATCTGACAACGACAATGCAGATCAGAACGGTTATTCAATATTCGGTTCTGTTAAAGTCGCAAAATTCGCCGACATCTACGCTCGTTTCGACGACCTTAATTCAGAAAACGATTGGAACATATCAAAAGACGAACAAGCAGCTATTCTCGGAGCGCAGTTCAAGTTAGGCAAATATGTCAAGATAGCTCCTAACTTCAGGATGAGCATCCATAGAGATGGCAGCGACAACATTTACTACGCTTATATCAATTGTTACTTCGGATTATAAATAAAACATTAACATTTTAAAACTGATAAAATATGAACAGAATTATTTCTTCAATCATCACAGTCATCGTCGCTCTTTCTATGGTATCATGCGGCGGCAGCTCAAACACCAACGGTCGTAAGTCACAAGAGCTATCAGGTTCTGGAGCTACATTCCCATTACCTTATTATAATGTCATCTTCGAACAATTTGCCGAGCTCAACGGCGACGCTGTAGCATACGGTGGCATCGGCTCCGGTGGCGGAATAAGAAACTTGCGTGACGGCATCGTAGACTTCGCCGCCTCCGACGCCTTCCTCTCCGACAAGGAAATGAGCGAGATGAATGCTGTAATACACGTCCCTACCTGCATGGGAGCTGTCGTTCTCGCTTATAACTTAGACGGCGTCGACGAGCTGAATCTGTCTGGCGATGTCATCGCCAACATCTTCGCAGGAAAAATAACAAAATGGAACGACAGTCGCATCGCTGAGTTGAACCCTAACGTCACACTTCCTGACGAGACAATAATTCCAGCATACCGTTCCGACGGATCGGGAACTACTTTCGTCTTCACCGATTATCTCTCTAAAGTCAGCGAGATGTGGGCTAAGAACTTCGGGACAGGCAAGTCGGTCAACTTTCCTGTAGGACAAGCAGCCAAAGGCAATCCAGGCGTAGCAGGCGTTATCGCTAACACCAAAAACTCCATCGGATATATTGGTTCGGAATATGCCTTCGCACAAAAGATACCATACGCCACGATAGAAAACAGCAATGGTGAGTTCGTAAAGCCTTCTTCAGAAAGCATCTCTGCCGCAGCATCAGGTGTCATTCCAAACGACACTCGCTGCTCGATAACAAACTCAGATGCTAAAGGAGCTTATCCAATCTCAACCTTCACTTGGATCGTTGTGTATAAGGAACAAAACTATTCCGACAGAAGCAAGGAACAAGCCATCGCTACCATCGACCTCCTCAAATACATACTCTCCGATGAGGCACAGAAAATAACTTCTGAAGTACACTACGCTCCTCTTCCAGCAAAAGCAAAAGAGTTAAGCCTTAACAATTTAAAAAGCATCACCTACGACGGAGTAGCATTGAGCGAAACAAATATGTCAGAAAAAAGCAAATAACAATTCGTCAAAAAAGATGAACGACAAGATTTATAAAACGATATTGTTTTTGGTAGCTGCAATAATTCCCCTCGTATGCGGAGGCATCATCTACGCTCTCGTCACCGACGCATACGAGGCTTTTGAGCACTTCGGTTTCTTCCGATTTCTCACTTCAAAAGAATGGAGTTATACCGAAGGTGCAGAACAATATGGAGCATTGCCTTTCATCACGGGAACGCTGATGACTACATTATTAGCTCTCATCTTCTGCATACCATTTTCGTTACCTGTAGCGTTATTCGTCGGAGAATATTTCAAGGGAACGAAAGTAGCTGCCATATTAAGCACCGTCACAGATTTGTTAGCGGGCATTCCTTCCATCATCTATGGATTATGGGGCTTCTACACCTTACGACCAATCATAATGGAGTTAGGCATATCATCGCAAGGCTCCGGAATATTGACAGCCTCATTAGTCTTGGCGATTATGATTGTGCCTTACGCCGCATCGTTAAGTGCCGAATTTATCAAGATGGTTCCCAACGACTTGAAAGAAGGAGCCTACAGTCTCGGTGCCACACGTGCTGAAGTAGTTCGTAAGATTGTGTTTCCCGTGGCAGGTTCCGGGATATTCTCTTCATATATCTTGGCGATAGGTCGTGCTCTCGGCGAGACCATGACCGTCACCATGCTCATCGGCAACACCAACAACGTACCCGACTCCATCACCTCGACAGGCAACTCCATGGCATCTATCATCGCCAACCAATTCGGAGAAGCCGACGACTTACGTCTCTCATCGCTGATAGCCATAGGACTTATACTATTCCTCATCACTGCGATAATAAATATGATAGGTAAAATTATGATCAAACGCGCTCGTATTTCTTAAAGTTATGACACATTCAAAAATAAAAAAGCGTCTAATCACCGACAGGCTGATGCTGTGGACGATATGTATCCTCGCCGCACTCACGGCGGTTCCGTTGTTCGCCATCATTGGAGAAGTGCTGTTTCGCGGCTACGACCAACTCTCGTGGTCTTTCTTCACCGAGCCTACACCCACTGCTTACAAAGCCATGAAAGCCATAGAGGCAGGAGAGCCAATACCAGGAGGCATCGCCAACGGTATCATCGGCACTATGATAATACTCGGCATGGCAGTAGTCTTCGCCGTACCTATCGGCATCTTATGCGGAGCCTTCCTCGCTGAAAACTCCAAGAGTCGTTTCGCCATTATAGTGAGCTATCTCACCGACTTATTACAAGGCACGCCGTCCGTAATCATAGGCATCATCACTTATATCTGGGTTGTCGTCCCGATGAAAGGATACTCCGCCATTGCAGGTAGCGTCGCGCTTTTCATCATGATGTTGCCACTCATCATACGTTCTACAGAAGAGACGCTGAAGATATTACCTGCTTCGCTTAAAGAAGCAGGCTTGGCACTCGGAGGCAACAGCGCGCGAGTGATGTTAAAAGTACAGCTCCCTGCGGCTTTCGGTGGCATCTTCACTGGAGTACTCCTCGCCATCTCACGCGTCATCGGAGAGACAGCGCCGCTGATGTTCACCGCCTTAGGATGCTCTCTCATACGATGGTCTATCGACAAGCCAATATCGGCAGTACCTTTATTAATATGGGAGTTCTTCAACGATCCTTATCTTCAAGACCTTATCTGGGGCGCGTCGTTATTCCTTTTATTATTCGTATTAACATTAAATATCACAGCTAAATATCTTGCAAAAAAATGGAATCAATAAAACCTATACTCGAATTTAAAAAGACTTGTGTGTCATATACCAAGCAGACGATGGCAGTGAAATATGTGTCGGCAGCCATCGAAAGAAAAACCATCACCGCTATCATGGGACCTTCGGGATGCGGCAAATCCACTTTGTTACGCGCCATCAACCTGATGCACAACCTTTATCCTAACATACGTGTCGATGGCGAAATCCTGCTCAATGGCGACAACATTCTTACTATGGAACCTATTGATGTACGCCGCAGAGTGGGAATGGTATTCCAACGTCCAGCACCTTTCCCTACGATGAGCATTTACGATAATGTCTTGTCAGGATTCACCCTAAACGGCATACGACTATCCAAAGACGAGAAAGACTCTACGGTAGAACGCTGCTTGAAGAATGTAGCGCTCTGGGACGAGGTGAAAGACGTGCTGAACAAGAAAGGCACCTTCCTCTCCGGCGGACAGCAGCAGCGACTTTGTATTGCACGCGCATTGGCAATGCAGCCCGACATCCTGCTGATGGACGAGCCTACCTCAGCCCTCGACCCTATAGCCACGAAACATATAGAAGAATTGCTGTTAGAACTTCAGAAAGAAGTCACGATATTGATTGTCACGCATAACATGGGACAAGCCAAACGTATATCATCGAAATCGATGTTCATGTATCTCGGCGAGTTGGTGGAATACGGCGACACGGAAGTCATGTTTTCAAATCCTAATGACGAGCGCACTAAAGCGTATCTGACAGGAAAGATGGGATAATAAGTTCATCTTTAACTGAAGCCTAATCTTTTTGTAACATTTTTGAAACATTTTTGATGTTATTTTGCAATAGAAAACTAATATTATTTATATGGGTATATTGCAAATATTTACACTGTTAGGAGCATTGGGTATGTTCCTTTACGGAATGAACTTGATGAGTTCAGGATTACAGAAAGCAGCAGGCGACAGATTAAGAGGCTTCTTGTCGGCAATGACATCAAATCCTTTTAAAGGTGTCATGACCGGATTGGGAATAACGACTATCATACAATCGTCATCGGCTACTACCGTCATGGTAGTCAGCTTCGTCAACGCCGGACTTCTCACACTCGCACAAGCTATTGGAGTTATAATGGGTGCCAATATAGGAACGACGGTCACGGCATGGATGGTATCGTGGTTAGGTTTCAAAGCCGACATCTCGATTCTCGCCGTACCTATGATGTTGTTCGGTTTCCTTTTCTCAAACTCTAAAAAAGATCAACGCAAGAACATAGGCGAACTGATAATCGGTTTCTCATTGTTATTCCTCGGTCTTTCCTTCATGAAAGAATCGGTGCCAGATCTCAGAGAGACACCACAAGTGTTGGAATTCGTGAGAAATTGGTCGTCATACGGATTCGGCTCAGTGCTTCTGTTCCTCGCATTTGGTACGATATTGACTCTCGTCTTACAATCGTCATCAGCTACGATGGCAATCACTCTCATCATGTTGAGCATGGGCTGGATTCCTTTTGAGATGGCATGCGCCATGGTTCTCGGCGAGAATATCGGAACAACAATCACAGCTAATATCGCCGCTTCGGTAGGTAATACATTTGCAAAAAGAGCCGCGTTATCGCATACCATTTTCAATGTATTCGGTGTCATCTGGGCTTTGATACTCTTCAAACCGTTCTTGAGAATAGTAGGCATTATCACTGAAAATGTATTCGGAGTGCCTAATCCTGCCGCGGAAGGTTTCGCCGTAACAGATCCTAATTCTCCTGAAGGAACAGCAGCATTATACGGACTTTCGATGTTGCACACTCTCTTCAATCTCACCAACACCTTGATATTAGTATGGTTCACTAAATCAATAGCTAAGGCTGTCAGCTGGATAATCAAGGCACCAAAGAATCAAGAGAAAGAAGTATTCAGGCTACAATATATCTCAGCAGGACCGCTCGCCACTCCGGAACTCTCTGTGGAACAGGCTTTCGAGGAGATTATCAATTTCGCTAAAATCTCGAAGAACGGAGCTGATTACGCAAAGAACGCCATCAACGAAGCCGACTCCGATAAGTTCGAGGAGTTGAGAAAGAAACTCGTCAAATATGAAGAAATATCCGACCGCATTGAATACGAGATCGCCACGTTCCTTAACAAAGTGTCGGCGGAAGAGATAAGCGAAAGCACTTCCGTAAAGATAAAGGCGATGTATAAAATCATAGGTGAGTTAGAGTCGTTAGGCGATTCGGGCGAGACACTCAGCCGCATCTTGTCGAGAAAGAATATCCACAAGAAGGAATTTGATTCAGAGTCGATAAAGAATCTCAACGCGATGGCTGATGCCGTAAACGCGACATACGACGTCATGATAGAAAACCTGATAGCGGCTCACAAAGGCGAACTCGTTGAAATATCTAACGCTTATAACGCCGAAGATCGTCTTAACACATTGAGAAACAACCTCAGAGATTCTGTGATAGAAAACATCGACAGCAAAGGCGACAACTATCAGGCAAGCGTTTATTTCATCGACATCATCAACACCTACGAACAAATGGGCGACTTCATGATCAACGTCTCTCAAGACCTCGAAAGAGCGTTCGTCAGGAAATAACTGTCAGTAAACATCCTACATATTAGTTTTAAAAACTGTGTCGGGCTTCTTATATCGTCGTCCTGACACAGTTTATTTTATAGTCTCTCCTCCAAAAAAAATTATGAATTATGCATTATGAATCACTAGTGTTCCGTTTAAATATAAAAACGTTCTTTGAAATAATTGTAATACAATAGATTATAGCTATTTTTTGATTCTGCACTTTTGAAATTATATCTTTGTGGAAAATTTATAAGTTGCTATGAATCAAGGAAAATATGTTTTTGCTCAGTTAGTTGATTTTTTGCCTAAAGCGCAATTTGATTATATCGTGAAAAAATACAACGCCAACAAAGGAATCCGTTCTTTCACTTATTGGAATCAGACGTTGATAATGCTATTTAGCAACCGATTGCGATATCTATTGCAGAAAAGGAGTTTTTTTATAAAAATCCACTTTTATAGTGGAATAATAAAAAATAAATATTATCTTTGCACGATGAAATCGACACGATAATGGAAATAAACTTTGAGAAGGAGTATCTAAGAGAGTTATACGAAAGCGGAAAAACATCGGATAAGAAGCACAGGTTTCAACCTCAGATAATAGAAAAATACCAGCTTCGTATCAAAATGCTCGAACAAGCCGACAGCATCGAGGAGCTCTTTCCGATCAATTCGCTCCATTATGAAGTACTCAAAGGAGACAAGGCGGGTATTTCTTCAATAAGGGTTAACAAACAATATCGAATCGAATTCACTGTAAAACAAATCTTATCAGAGACCGTTATTACAATATGCAATATATTAGAATTGTCAAACCATTATAAATAGCAGGAATATGGGTAATTATGTTTGTCAGCGTCCTATCCATCCGGGAGAAATCCTAAAGGAAGAAGTTGAATACCGCAATATCAAGCAGACGAAGCTTGCCGAACAAATGGGCATTTCCTATAAAATACTAAACGACATCCTAAATTGCCGCAGACCGCTCACAACTCAAACAGCCATGATGTTTGAGGCGGCTTTAGGCATCAGCACTGGACTGCTCATGCGTGTGCAGCTGGATTATAACATCCAAACCGCGAAACAAGACAAGACATTCCTCGACCGCCTCGCTAATATCAGGAAAGTCGCGGCAATGCTCTGAACATTTCATACAAAAAAAGCGGTCGTTAAGTTAACCGTTTTTTTTGTTAAAGAGCGGATAACGGGGCTCGAACCCGCGACCTAAAGCTTGGGAAGCTTTCGCTCTGCCAACTGAGCTACATCCGCCTTTCGCTCGGTAAAAGTAAAAATAATTTCGCAATCTATCTCATAAAATTAAAATCTTTTTATCTTAATCTAAAATTCTCAATTATTAATCCCACATTATTCATGGTACATTGTACATTGTTAACTGTCAATTGTAAACAGTAAACTGATAACTTTCAACTATAAAACTACTCTAAACTATCAACTTTAAACTCTAAACTTTAAAAAGGAGGGCGTTCCGGCTATCGCCGTCGGGCTTTCCGCTATATCTTTTTCCGCTACGCTCCAAAAGGATGCCGCTCCAATCCCTAACGCGGGGAGGCTATTACAAAAAAAGTGTCACCTTTGAAAATCTGTGCAATCTGAGAAATCTATTGTCTTTTTTCACTATCTTTGTAAAATCAATTTCATCATTATGAAAGATTATTTAGATTCTTTGTTAATAAAATATAACACTCCCGATTTTATTGAGAACGACCCGGTGCAGTTCCCACATCGTTATTCTGAAAAGAACGACATCGAAATCGTAGCTTTTCTCACCGCTACAATAGCTTGGGGAAAACGTTCCATGATTCTCAACTCCGCCAATAAGATGCTCAACGTCATGGGAAAATCGCCTTACGACTTTATCATGTCTGAGGGTTTTAAAGACTTAGATCCCGACAAATGCGTGCATCGCACTTTCTTCAACAGAGATTTCGCTTATTATTGCAAAGGTCTGAAATATTTTTATTCGGAATATCAAAGTCTTGAAGACATTTTCACTTTGAATGACAATCACGATGTTTGGCGTGGCATACAGAATTTCAGGGATAAGATTCAGGAAGTTAATGACGGGATTACGAGCGTTCACATATCCAACCCTTGTTGCGACAATCCGAAGAAAGGTTCTGCTTGTAAGCGACTTCATCTCGCTCTGAAATGGCTCGTACGTGACGACGGCATCGTCGACCTCGGCATCTGGAAAAAACTCAGACCTTCTGATTTGATGATTCCTCTCGACGTCCATGTAGGACGAATCTCCCGCGAACTCGGACTTCTCCAAAGAAAAAGCAACGACAGAACCACCGTCGAGGAACTGACTTCAAAACTCAGAGAATTAGATCCCAATGACCCTGTAAAATATGATTTTGCACTGTTCGGATATGGAGTGGATGTTTAGAATCTGAGAATCTGAGAACCTGAGAATCTGAAAACCTGAAAATTAATCTCAGTTTTTCAATTTCTCAGATTTTCAGATTTAAAATATAACCATAGTTATTATCTTTGTAAAATAATTTTTGACAAAACTATGATTCGTAAAGTATATAAGTTCGGTGGTGCCTCTGTGAAAGATGCCGATGCCGTGAGAAATCTTAAAGACATACTTGAGAAAGAAAACAGAGACGAGATAATGCTTGTCATATCCGCCATGGGTAAGACAACTAACGCCATAGAAAAAGTGCTCGCTGATTTCCGTGAGAATAACGGTCATTTGGAACTCAACGCCTTAAGCGATATTATCGAATATCACGAGAACATAATGACAGATCTCTTCGAAGGTAATACCTCGCATCCTGTCTTCGAGACGATGACCAACCTTTTCCTCGACTTATATCTCAACCTTAAGGAAACGGGCTACGACTATGACTATCAATATGACAATACGGTCAGTTTCGGTGAGATGCTTTCTACGACTTTGATATCAGCTTATCTCAATGAATGCGGAATTAAAAATGAGTTGTTAGACGCTCGTGAGTTCATCATCACCGACCATAACTTCCGTGCCGCGAATCCGGAATGGGACGACTGTCGACTGAGGATTCAGAAACTCAACGACAATCACGATGGAACGATGTACATAACACAAGGCTTTATCGCTAATTCCGTCTCGCCTAAGACAACGACGACATTGGGAAGAGAAGGCTCCGACTTCAGTGCTGCCATATTCGCAAACTGCTTAGATGCCGAAGAACTGACAATATGGAAAGACGTTGACGGACTCCGTAATGCTGATCCTAAACGTTTCACCGTGACAGAGAAAATAGAACATCTGTCTTATTTTGAGGCTATAGAACTCGCTTTCTATGGAGCTTCAATAATTCATCCAAAAACACTCAAACCTTTGCAGAATAAAAACATCCCTTTGAAAGTGCGTTCTTTCCTGGATACAAGCTTAGAACCTTCTGTAATTGACGGAACTAAGGATTATATCAAATATGTACCTTCTTATATCGTGAAAGAGAGACAGACTTTGATGAGCATCACGCCCAAAGATTATTCTTTCATGAACGAACATAACAGGGCACTCATATTTAATATAATGGACGAACTTAACATTCACGCCAATATGACACAGATCTCGGCGCTCGTCCTTTCGATATGTTTTGATGAAAACGAGAAAAAACGTATTATGCTGACTGACGCTCTCTCTCAGGCTTTTAAGGTAAAATATAACGACGGGTTAAAACTATTTACGATACGTCATTATCAGGAAGGCTTAGAAAAAGATTTTATCGAAGACAAGAAGATATACGTTGAGCAAAGAAGCAGGAGTACATACCAGATCGTCTTGGAGTGAGAAAATAAGGGAATTTATATAAGTCCCCATAAGTTACCTATAGAACTTTTTCTCTTTAATGTTGTTTATGCTATAACTAAAAAACAATATAAAGATTATGAAAAAGTTATTCATCATTGCGTGTTTATTCTTCGCATTTTATTTTAAGGCGGAGGCTTGCACAGGAATCTCCATGTTCTCTGCCAACGGTTCCTATTTCCAGGCTCGTACCATAGAATGGGCGGGATCAAATCTCAACAGCGTATATGTCGTTGTGCCTCGTAATTTCAGTCAGACATCATTTACGCCTAAGGGAAAAGACGGTATGACGTTCAAATCCAAGTATGGTTATGTGGGTCTTGCCGTTCAAGAAAAAGAATTTATTGCCGAAGGACTTAATGAAGCCGGACTCTCGGCAGGTCTGTTTTATTATCCCAACTTCGGGAGTTATCAGCTTTATGATGAGAAGTATAATTCTACGACGATTTCCGATTTGCAGTTGGTGTCGTGGATATTGTCGCAGTTCGCTACTGTAGAGGAAGTAGAGGCTAACATCGATAAGGTGCGAATCGTCTCGCTCATGGGTGGCGACGGTTCTGAAGCCGCGATACATTGGAGGGTTGGAGATAGTTCCGGCAAACAAATCGTTATCGAGATTGAAAAAGGCGTGCCTCATATCTACGACAATCCTATCGGCGTGATAACAAATGCTCCTGGTTTCCAATGGCATCTCACAAACTTAAGTAACTACATTAACCTTACTCCAGTTAATCCTCCTGCAAAGGAGATGTACGAATTCAAGGTAAATCCTATAGGTCATGGTAATGGTTTCTTGGGACTTCCTGGCGACTTCACGCCTCCGTCACGCTTTGTGAGGGCTGCATTCTTCAAATCGACAGCTCCTATTTTGGCTACGCCGCAAGAGACTATGATGCAATGTTTCCATATCTTGAACAACTTCGATATCCCTATCGGGATGAACTTCCCTAAGAATGAAATCCCTGATTTGCCAAGCGCGACGCAATGGACTTCTGTCATCGACCTTACCAACAAGGAAGTCTATTATAAGACATTTTATAATAATGCCATCAGAAAGATAGATTTGAAGGAGATAGACTTCGCGAAGGTTGAATATCAATATCATGTTTTAGATGAGAAAGACTCTCAGGAAATAGAATCCTTGACTTTTTGAGATAAAAGGCATAACATCATAACAAAAAACGGATAGATAATGTATCTACCCGTTTTTTATTTTCAGATTCTCAAGTTTTCAGATTCTCAGATTTTCAGATTTTCAGATTCTCACTTCACGAGGTCGTAAGTGTCTTTAGCGATCATATATTCTTCATCGGTTGGGAATACCACGACGGTGACTTTAGAGTCTGGAGTTGAGATGATGCGAGCTTCGCCCATTGTAGCGTCGTTAGCTTCCATATCTATTTTCACTCCGAGATATTCCATATCTTGCAAGATAGGACCTCTCATGAACCATGCGTTTTCGCCGATGCCACCTGTCATCACAATGATGTCGACGCCGTTCATTACTGCTGCGTATGCGCCGATATATTTCTTGACACGGTGTTTAAACATATTGAAAGCGTATGTCGCGCGTTCGTCGCCGGCTTCTTTGCCTGCTCTCACGTCGCGCATATCTTGTTTGTCGCCTGTGATGCCGATGAGACCCGACTTCTTGTTTACGAGGGTATTCATCTGTTTCATGTCGAAGCCTTCTTTTTCAGCAATGTACATGAATACGCCGAGGTCGAGGTCGCCGGTGCGGCTGCCCATCATAAGACCTTCAACAGGAGTGAATCCCATGGAGGTGTCGACAGATTTTCCGTTTTGTACCGCAGCTATAGATGCGCCGCTGCCGAGGTGACAGGTGATGATTTTCTGGTCGTTCCAGTCTTTACCTAAGAATTTGGCAGCGTTCTCTGCCACGAATTTATGACTTGTGCCGTGGAATCCGTAACGACGTACGCGGTACTTCTCGTAATATTCGTAAGGGACAGGGTAGAGGTAAGCCTCAGGTTGCATTGTCGAGTGGAATGCGGTATCGAAAACGCCGCCTTGCTTTACGTTAGGAAGCAGCTCTGTAACGGCTTTCACGCCAGCCATACAAGCCGGGTTGTGAAGAGGAGCAAGGTCTACAAGCTCTTCCATAAGTTCCATCACGCTGTCGTCGATGAGGACGCTCTTGGTGAATTTCTCGCCGCCGTGAACTAAACGGTGACCTATTGCGCCGATCTCATCCAATGATTTTATCACACCGTGATTCTCGTCTAATAAAGCGTTAAGAACGATGCTGATACCTGCTGTATGATTAGGAATAGGAAGTTGTTCGTAATATTTCTCGCCATTCCATTTGTGTGTGAATTCTCCCATCTCTAATCCGATGCGTTCGAGGAGACCTTTTGCCATGACTGTATGTTGATTGTCGTCGATGTCAAAAAGTTGGTACTTGATAGAAGAACTGCCACAGTTTAAGACTAAAATTTTCATTTGATTATTTTTTATTGAATTTATATCTTGATTTTTATCGAGACGCATCAATGTTTTTTAATCTTATAGGAATCATTGATACGTCTCTACAATTATGCATTATGCATTATGAATTATGAATTATGCATTCTTCTGCGCTATCGCCTGGTTGCAAGTGATGGCAACTAATTTATATATGTCATCGATAGAACAGCCGCGGCTGAGGTCGTTACATGGTTTAGCGAAACCTTGGAGGACAGGACCTACTGCTTCTGCGCCAGCGAGACGTTGGACGAGTTTATAAGCGATGTTACCAACTTCCAAGCGAGGGAATACCAATGTGTTGGCTTTTCCTGCCACTTCGCTTCCTGGAGCTTTGCTTACGCCTACCGAAGGGACGATGGCGGCGTCGGCTTGTAACTCACCGTCGATGCAGATGTCAGGACGCATCTGTTTTGCTAATTCTGTAGCCTTGATGACTTTGTCGACGTCTTCGTGTTTTGCTGAGCCTTTTGTAGAGAAGCTCAACATCGCTACCTTAGGATCTATCTTGGCGATGTTCTTTGCTGTGTCGGCTGTACATACCGCGATTTCAGCGAGTTGCTCCGCTGTTGGTACAGGTGTCACGGCGCAGTCGGCGCATACTATCTTGCCGTCGGTGCCGTATTTGTCGTTAGGCAGGAACATGATGAACGCACCTGATACGCACGATACGCCAGGAGCAGTCTTGATGATTTGCAATGCAGGACGTAACATATCGCCTGTAGTGCTACGAGCTCCACTTACCAAACCGTCGGCGTCGCCGGCTTTAAGCATGAGTACGCCGAGATACATAAAGTTTTCTGCGAGTTCTTGTGCCTGCTCTATTGTCATGCCTTTGCTCTTGCGAAGTTCGAAAAGCAGATTGGCATATTTGTCTCTGTCAGGATTGTTTTTTGGGTCGACGATAGTAGCTTTGTCGATGTTCTTTAATCCGAACTCGTTAGCCATATCTCTGATTGTTTGTCCCGGTCCGATGAGGATCACATCGGCGATGCCGTCAGCCAAGAGTTGGTCGGCAGCCTTTAATGTTCTTGCTTCGTCACCTTCAGGAAGCACGATGCGTTGTCTGTTCTCGCGTGCGTTTTGTTTTATTTGTTCTATAAGATCCATGATATTTAACGATTTATGTTTGTTTTAAATGTAATTATATCGAAAGCACAAAGTTAATAATCTATTCTAACATTTTCAAGAAAAATATTGATAAAAATGAAAAATTAATATTTGTTAAGAAAAAACAATGACGTAAATTTGCAGCGAGAAAACGTAATTAATTGAAAACTGAAAATTGAAAGTTAAAAATTATATAGATACAAGTCTTGTTGATACTATCGTAAGTGACAGTGTTTGCCATTCTGATAGCGTGGCGGATTATGGATTGTATACTGACTTCAAATTTATAACGGAGACTTTATCAAATCCTTACGAAGGTCCTATTGAACGGGAGGTGACGTTTGTGGGAGCTGGTTGGAATTTCGTGATATTGCTGATAGCGATAGTCCTGATGGTCGCGAACAAGTTTTTCGCCCCGCAGCGTTTCTCCGTGATGATGACGCTGCCTTTCCAAAGCGGTGGCGGAGAGAAGGTGATAAGGGAGACCAACCTGTTTTTCAACATTGTTTCCCTATCGATATTGGTCTCATTTATTTTGCTGTTTTCCATCTTTATACAGAAATTCTACCTCATATATGGCGGCAATCATATTCTGCATGAAAACATAGGTTTTTTCTGGGATGTCGTGCTTGCCGTAGCCACGATGATAATATTCAATTATTTGTTGACCTTGCTGTATTCGTGGCTTTTCAACTCGGAAGAGATACTTATGCTACACGTGAGTCTGCTTGTTTCAACTATGGCTTTGGCGATACTTGTACTCATTCCGTCGGTCCTGTTGCTTCTCTATTACCCATATAAACCTGTTTTTATCATTGTCTTGCTGATGTTGACGGTAATCTTCGCGATACGCTTTATAAAATTATTAACAGAGGTGTTAATGTTGTCGAGATTAAATTTTGTAAATATTTTTTTGTATCTTTGCACAATCGAAATTTTACCGATTTTGGTGATGTCAAAGATGGTACTGATGATTGTTTAAGTAGTTGGAAATCATCCTTGCATCAGTAAAAATTCTTTGAGATTTTGTAGATTAATAAAAGATAAAATAATTGTAGATGAAGATTAAATCAATCCTTTTGTCGCAGCCCAAACCTGTTGACGTGACCAAAACACCATACGAAGCTATCATAAAAAAATACAACGTCAATATCGATTTCGAGAAGTTTATCAAGTTAGAAGACGTTTCCGCGAGTGAATTGAGACATGATAAGGTGAAATTCAATAACTTTACTGCTGTTATCTTGACGAGTCGCAACACTATAGATCATTTTTTCCGTATAGCTAAGGAAATGCGCTATACCGTTCCTGAAGACATGAAATATTTCTGTGTGTCAGAATCGACAGCTTTATACCTCCAACGTTATATCCAATATAGAAAGAGAAAGATTTTCTACGGGAAACAGACCTTCGCCGACCTCATCGAAGTCATGAAAAAACATAAGGAGGAGAAATTCTTCATGCCGACATCCAACTTGGTGACTGAAGATTATGATGCTATGCTTAACGAGGCGGATTTCGAATATGAAAAAGCTGTCATATTCCGTACCGTATCGGCTGATTTGTCGCACGTAGACATAAACAAATACGATATGTTAGTGTTCTTCAGTCCTGCAGGTATCGACTCTCTCAAAGAAAACTTTCCTGATTTCGTTCAAACAGAAAATGTCGCGATCGGAGGCTTTGGACAATCTACATGCAAGGCTATCACCGACGCGGGATTCACCTTGAACTTCAGTGCGCCAACTCCATCATGCCCTTCAATGAATATGGCGATAGAGGAGTTTATAGCTAATGAAATTAAAAAAGCAAAGAAAAAATAAATCTCGATGAACGAAGGATTGCCAAAAGAGCAGCGTTTATTTAAAAAGAAAGATATTGAACTACTGTTCGGAAAGGGTAAGGGATTCAACCTGTATCCTTTCCGAGTTGTCGTTCATGCACATCCTTCCGAAAATGACGAGCCTTCAATTCCGCGCGTCCTCGTCTCCGTATCCAAAAAAAGATTCCATCACGCAATAAAACGTAACAGAGTTAAAAGACTCATCCGCGAAGCGTGGAGAAAAAATAAATCACAACTTGTCCTTAATTGCGAAAATCATAAAGTCACTTTCGACTTAGCACTGGTTTATACCGCCACAACAATTCTATCTTACCAAGAGGTTGAAAAGAAAGTAAAACAACTATCTCTTCGTTTGAACAATGATTATTTCCATGATTAAGATTATAGCGCAACTGCCGGCTAAATTCCTGATACTGCTGATACGAATCTACCAGTATACACTTTCGCCGTTTATTGGCAGAAATTGCAGATATACGCCGACTTGCTCTAACTACGGAATAGAAGCGATAAGAAAATACGGAGCTATCAAGGGCGGATGGCTCACAATAAAAAGAATATTGTCGTGTAATCCATGGGGCGGCAGCGGCTATGATCCAGTGCCTTAAAATTCTTTTCTCTTACATATAGGGGATTTCTATAAATTGCTTTGCGAGTGATTTATGAATTTTTCTTTGAGAAGATTTTTGTTTATCTTGAGAGAACATAGCGAGCTATGTGATTGAAAGATAGACGAAAAGATTCCAAGAAAAAACATAAAGCACGCAAAAGTTTTTATCATAATTGTCAAAATTTATTTAAACGGGGAATTTATAGAAGTCCCCTATAGTATCATTCGATTTTTTTTCCTATCTTTGTCCCCGAACTCAAATGGTGGTGTCCGGTATGCCTTTAGGCTGCCGTGTCTGAGATTATACACATTGCACCAGTACAGATAATGCTGACGCTGGAAGTTTTGGAGTCTTTCATGGTACCATGCCGTACCACTATTTTGAGAAAGGTAAAACTAAAAAATAGTGGTATGAATCAATCGAAATCTTATCCTAAAGTACTGTCAATCGCTGGCTCAGATTCTTCTGGCGGCGCTGGCATACAAGCCGACCTCAAGACTTTCTCGGCTCTCGGCGTCTATGGCGCAACGGCGATAACTGCAATCACAGCACAAAATACTCAAGGCGTTAACTCTCAATTCGCCCTCGAGCCTCAGATGGTCTATGATCAGATTGCAGCAGTGATGGACGATATTGAACCTTCCGTGGTGAAAATCGGGATGCTGTCGAATACGGCAATCGTAGAGGCTGTGGCAAAGGCACTTCATGATTATAAACCTTCTTTCATCATCCTCGACCCGGTCATAGTGTCAAGCACCGGACATCGTCTTCTCTCCATCGAAGCTCAAGAGACTATAAAAGAAAAACTTATCCCGATAGCAGATTTACTGACACCTAACATCCCTGAGATGAAAGTCCTGACTGACTCTTCACTCTCATCTCTTGAAGAGAAAAAGGAAGCTGCTCAACAGCTTTTCAATCTCGGAGCGAAAGCCATACTCCTCAAAGGAGGTCACGAAGAAGGAGATTTAAAAACGGACTTTTTGTTTTACAAAGGTCAACAGTCAACGGACAACGTACAACAGACTTTGTCGATGTTCACTTCAGAGACGGTTGTTACTAAGAACACTCATGGTACTGGTTGTACACTTTCTTCGGCGATAGCGGCTTTTATGGCGAGGGGTTTTGCTTTGGAAGATGCTGTTAGAGAAGCTAAGAATTATGTGACAGAAGCCATACGCGCCGGAGCTGATGTTAATATAGGTAATGGGATAGGTCCGGTGAATCATGCTTTTAATCCTCAAAAAATGATAGTGTTATGAAATTAAGAAATGTAAGACTTCAGTTTATAACACATTATACCGAGCGATATTCTTACATCGACTCGGCTCGTATCGCGCTCGAAGGTGGCTGCCGTTGGGTACAGTTACGAATGAAAGATGCAGATGAAACTTTGTTAGAAGAGACGGCTCTCATAGTACAGGAGATGTGCAAAGAATACGACGCGACATTCATCATCGACGATAACGTTCATCTTTGTAAGAAGATAAAAGCTGACGGTGTGCATCTCGGTAAGAACGATATGCCTATTGCGGAAGCGAGAAAGATTCTCGGCGATGATTTCATTATCGGCGCGACGGTCAATACTTTTGATGATGTATTATTATGTCAACAGTCAACAGACAAAAGACAAAAGACTTTGTCCCCGTTCCCGTCCCCAGCACCCGTTCCTAATTATTTTGGTTGTGGTCCTTTTCGTTTTACATCAACGAAGAAAAATCTCGCTCCGATATTAGGGTTAGATGGTTATCGTGAGATCATGAAAAAGATGAAGGAAAACAATATCGACATTCCGCTTGTCGCGATAGGAGGCATCACCAATGACGATGTGACAGATTTGATGAAGACCGGCATCGACGGAATAGCTATCAGTGGCAGCGTTTTGAGAGCGGAAAACCCCGTTGAAACAATGTACAATTTACAATTAACAGTTAACAGTTTGAGCTTTGTATGGCGAAAGACAATAGGTGAGTGTGGAGTGAAACGGAACGCCTGCCGAGGAGTGAATGATGGAAGCACAGATTTTCAATGGAGGCGCTTTGTTTTGTAGTAGCCTCTATGCGTTAGGGATTGAAGCGGCATCCTTTGCGAGCGCAGTTTACGGAGCGAGCAAAGATATAGCGGAAAACCCGACGGCGGAGCCGGAACGCCCAAAGGCAATTTACAATTTACAATTAACAGTTAACAGTTGTTTAGACGCTTTAATTATACCAATGAAAATTAACAATAATTAATTGACAGCCTTAAAATGCAATGATTTATAAAAACTAAATAAAAGAAATAAACCAATAACAGACTGTTGACTGTTGTCTGTAGTCTGTTGACTTAAAAATAAAACTATGAATTCAAATATTAAAATATCGTATCCGGGTTCGGAGAAGGTGTATATGCAAGGCGCTATATATCCGGATGTTAGAGTCGGGATGCGTCTCGTCAGACAGATGCCGACAGTGGTGATGAAAGGCGATGAGAGGATAGAGACGCCGAATCCTTCCATTTATATTTATGACACTTCAGGACCTTATAGCGATGAGGATGTCAGCATCGACTTAGAGAAAGGACTGCCGCGACTGAGAGAGGCGTGGATTAGAGAACGATCTGAGAAAGACGCCGATAATATAGGTCAGATGTATTACGCCAAGAAAGGCATCATCACTCCGGAGATGGAATATGTCGCAATCCGAGAGAATATGAATTGCAAGGAGTTAGGCATTGAGAGTCATATCACGCCGGAGTTTGTGCGTCGTGAAGTGGCAGAAGGTCGTGCCGTCATTCCAGCTAATGTCAATCACCCGGAGTCGGAGCCTATGATAATAGGACGTAATTTCTTGGTGAAGATTAACACCAATATCGGTAACTCTGCCACGACATCGAGTATTGAGGAAGAGGTGGAGAAGGCAGTGTGGAGTTGCAAGTGGGGCGGCGACACTCTCATGGATTTATCGACAGGCAACAACATACACGAGACGCGTGAATGGATCTTGCGTAACTGTCCTGTCCCTGTTGGCACTGTGCCGATGTATCAGGCGATGGAGAAGGTGAATGGCAAGGCGGAAGACCTCAGCTGGGAGCTGTTCAGAGACGTCTTGATAGAACAATGTGAGCAAGGTGTCGATTATTTCACCATACATTGTGGGATACGTCTGAAGAACGTGAATCTCGCCGCGGAGCGACTGACGGGCATGGTAAGTCGTGGCGGAAGCATCATCTCGAAGTGGTGCCAGATACATCAGAAGGAGAGTTTCTTATATGAACATTTTGACGACATCTGCGATATTCTCGCGAAATATGACGTCGCTGTCTCCTTAGGCGACGGCTTACGTCCGGGCAGTATCTACGATGCCAACGACAGAGCGCAGTTCGCGGAGTTAGACACCATGGGCGAACTCGTTGAGAGGGCATGGGCTAAGAATGTGCAGGCTTTCATCGAAGGACCGGGACATGTGCCTATGCATAAGATTAAAGAAAACATGGAACGTCAGATAGAGAAATGTCATAACGCACCATTCTATACCTTAGGACCTTTGGTGACAGACATAGCACCAGGCTACGACCACATCACCTCCGCCATCGGTGCGGCGCAGATAGCGTGGTACGGAACCGCGATGTTGTGTTATGTGACGCCTAAGGAACATCTCGCGTTGCCTAATAAAGACGACGTGCGTGACGGCGTGATAGCGTTTAAGTTGGCGGCACATGCGGCAGACCTCGCGAAACAACATCCGGGAGCGATGATACGCGACAACGCATTGAGTAAGGCTCGTTATGAATTCAGATGGAAAGACCAATTCAATCTCAGCTTAGACCCGGAGAAAGCATTGGAATATTATAAGACAGCAAATCATGTGGGCGGAAAATATTGCACCATGTGCGGACCTAATTTCTGCGCCATGAGAATCAGCCAGACGATTTGTGACAGTTAACAATTAACAATTAACAATTGACAATTAACAATTAACAATTGACAATGTAGAGACGCGTCGATCACATCTATAAAAATAAACAATAATGTGATTGACACGTCTCAGGAATGATAAATTGACATGTATGAATATATGTCTAAAATTGAGATGATTTATAAAAATTAAATAAAAATTATTAACCAAAAACAGACTGTTGACTGTTGTCCGTAGTCTGTTGACATAAATAAAAAATAATTATGATCGAAAAAAAAGTATCGCAGGGAATTATCAGTACCTATTTCAGTAAGTTAGAAAAGAATTTAGATTTGGATGTCGCTATTGTCGGTGGCGGACCTTCTGGCATTGTTGCGGCTTATTATCTCGCCAAAGCCGGCTTGAAAGTAGCGCAGTTCGACAGGAAGTTATCACCTGGCGGCGGCATGTGGGGAGGCGCTATGATGTTCAACCAGATTGTGGTGCAGGAAGAAGCGCTCCACATCATCAAGGAGTTCGACATCAATTACGAGAAATATGACGAGAACCTTTACGTCATGGATTCGGTGGAGAGCACCTCGGCTCTTCTTTACAAAGCAGTTCATGCCGGAGCAACGATTTTCAACTGTTATTCTGTTGAAGACGTCATCTTTAAGAACGATGTCGTGAGTGGCGTCGTCGTCAACTGGACACCTGTCTTGCGCGAAGGCATGCACGTCGATCCGTTGAATATCATGGCGAGATGCGTCATCGACGGCACGGGTCACGACAGCGAGATGTGCAGGACGGTAGCTCGCAAGAACGGCATTCATCTCGCCACCGACACTGGCGATGTCATCGGAGAACGTTCTTTAGATGTCGTCTCAGGAGAAGAGGAAGTCGTCAACGGAACAAAAGAAATCTACCCAGGACTTTATGTCTGTGGTATGGCAGCTTCGGCAGTGAGCGGCACACCACGCATGGGACCTATCTTCGGCGGGATGTTGCTCTCTGGAAAGAAAGTCGCGGAGATGATAATTGATAAATTGATTTGAAGTTAGGAATTGTTATCTTGCTAATCCAAAGAATGTTGTTTCTCAATTGCTGAGTGAAACTCTCTCGCAAAGTCGCAAAGGTCGCAGAGATAATCACAAAATACTTTGCGTTTCTTTGCGTCTCTGCGGGAGAATAAAATTGAAAATTGCGTTACAGTTATCTGTAAACTGCCGACAATTGATAGCTGACAACAAGTCGCAAAGGTCGCAGAGATAATCGCATGATACTTTGCGTTTCTTTGCGTCTCTGCGAGAAAAAATGACAGATGAGTGAAAATGAAATTAATCGCGATAACAAAACCTGATTTTTACGATGGCGAGGCTGCTTTCATCAAGAGGTTGTTTGAGAGCGGCTTCGACATTGTTCATCTTCGGAAACCTTGTTGTAGGGACGTGGCTCGCTGCGTCCACAACAACGACGTGGCTCGCCGCGTCCATATCGACTGTATATGTAATATTTTAAACGAATTATCATCGGAAGAAAGAAGTAGAATCGTCGTCCACGATTATCCTGAGTTATATGAAGAATTTTCGTTGAAAGGTATTCATATAAATAAAAACATTGTAAAATATCCAGAAGGTTATCAAGGATCTAAGACGCGTTCTTGTCATTCGTTAGAAGAGGTGAAACTGTATAAAGACGATTTCGACTATGTTTTTTTAAGTCCTATTTTCGACAGCATTTCAAAGCAAGGATATAAGTCGGCGTTCACGCAAGATGAGTTGAGACGTGCATCGCAAGAAGGAATTATTGATGAGAAAGTCGTTGCCTTAGGTGGCGTTACATACGACAAGATTTCTTTATTGAAGGACTTAGGTTTCGGTGGCGCCGCCATGATGGGAGGGGTTTTTATAAATTGAAAGTTGAAAGTTGAAAATTTGAGAATCTGAGAAATTGAAAACCTGAGAAATTGATATGAAGTGTTGTCATAATGAAGTGGATTTATTGAAGTCTCATCAAAATAATTCGTATATTTTCTCTACAAAGATACGTTCTTTTCGAAAAATATCAATATCTTTGCGGTGAAATCATTGAAATAATAACGTATGAGAAGATTTGTTTGCTTGATTATCTTGGTAAAGTTATTGGGTGTACTAGATGTTTATAGCCAAAAGCAAGAATCGAACTTTCAATTGATGGCAGACAGTTGTTATGTATATTTGGAGAAACAGGACAGTGTTTCTTTTATCAATACGCTATCTCAGCTTTATGAAGCATATCTTAAGGAAAATGATACCTATTATCAAATTTCTCAAAAGTTGGAAAGAATTCTGTTGGAAGATCAGAGTATTCGTTTGTTGTACCTTGATGCTCGAAAAAATAAAGTGGAGCTTGTTGGATGTATACGGACTTATATGAATGAAATAGATAAAAGAAATAGCTTGTATGCTTTTTCTGTCTTGAAGGAGCATGGTTGGTTGACAACCGATGAAATTAGTGAAAGAGCAAATGAGGCTTTATTCCTGATTGTTCAACATTGCAATGATGAGGAGTTACAAATTCAATGCCTTGATATGTTGAAAGAAAAGTTGACGGAATATCCTACCGAAAAATGGCATTACGCTTTTTTGACAGATAGATTTGCTATGAATCAAGGCAAGGAACAGGTCTATGGAACTCAAAAGATTATCAGAAAGGGGATTCCTTATATTGTTCCATTGAAATATCCAGAAAAAGTAGATTCGTTGCGGACTGAAATGGGATTATCTCCATTATGGGACGAATTGAACGAAGAATATGATAGTGAATGGGACTTGGAAAAATACTTCCAAGATCTGCCATTAATAAAACAAATATACGACGAATATTGCAGTAAGCGTCATTGAAATAGTTCGCTTAAACAATATAATGTGCGTAAATCAGCGGAATCGATAATAAAAGAGAGATTCCGCTGATTTACGCACATTTTTTTCTTGATTCTTATCTAATAGTCAATGGATGCTTACTCGATACTTATCCCCATTTTCTGCATCAAGAAACAAGCATTCATATTTTGAGCGTCCCCTTCTCTAAGCTTGTAGGAGAAGGTGAGTTCATCGTTTTGAATGTCGGCTTCAAAACAACTGAAAAATATTGGTGTCCGAAAAAATATTTGAAAAAGCTGTAACATTGTTGGATGTTCTAAGTTTATTATGTATGTTTGTACCATCAAATTTAAAACTATCATTATGAAAAAAGTCTGCTTGAAATTATTATTGTTTTCTTTGTTTTTTACTCTGATCTCATGTGAAAATGACAAGAAAGTTGATATTCCTACAACGTCGCAGAAAGCCTTGGAAGCGTTGATAGAAGGTAACAAACGTTATGTTGAAGGCGCGATGATTCATCCTAACTGTGATATGAAAAGGGTTAAAGAGACAGCACCTCATCAGGAGCCTTTTGCGGCTGTTGTCGGCTGCTCCGATTCGAGAGTCCCGGTAGAAATAGTTTTCGATCAGGGCGTAGGTGATATTTTCGTGATACGAACTGCAGGTAATAATATTGATGGTAAGATGATTATGGGTAGCATTGAATATGCCGTCGATCATCTTGGCGTCAAGGTGCTCTTGGTGCTTGGCCATGGCTCCTGCGGCGGCGTCACTTCCGCTATCACCGGTGGCGCACATCATGGCGAGATAGGGAAGTTGTTGCATTGTATTCAAGAAGATATACCGGAATATATCGGCAAGACAGAGCTTTTGGATGAGGCTATCAGACATCATGCCGACGTTCAGATTGAGGAAATTCTAAACAACGAATTGATAAAGGAAAAAGTCGATGATGGTGAGCTTATTGTGAAAGCTGCATATTACAATATAAATACAGGTGTGGTTGAGATACAATGATTTCCATAAATTGCTTTGCAAACGATTTATTAATTGTACATCGTTAACTGTTAACTGTTAATCGTTAACTGTTAACTGTTAATTGTTAATTGTTAACTGTTAATTGTTTTGGGCGTTCCGGCTATCGCCGTCGGGCTTTCCGCTATATCTTTTTCCGCTACGCTCCAAAAGGATGCCGCTCCAATCCCTAACGCATTTGGGATACGAAAAAAAATAATTACTCATAAATAAACAAAATGCCAAGTCTTGTCCCGATATTGACAATAACAGGTTCTGACGGCGCAGGTGTCGTTGGAATACAAGCTGATATAAGAACGATATCCGCTCTCGGCGGTTATGCCCTGACGGCGATAACATCTGTGACGACGCATGATGATAATAGCGCTACTTCCATAAATGACATTACGCCCGAGATGATAATAGGACAGGTAAGGGCCGTCGTGAAAGAATGGCATCCAAAGGTTACTAAAATAGGTCTCGTCCGTGATGTTACAGCAATCAAGATGCTGAAGAAAGAGATTGTTGCCTCGCAGAAAATAGTGTTGGTACCGGGAATATTCTCTTCCGATGGCAGTCAGATAATTCCCGATGCGGCTGTCGCTGCCATTAAAAAGCATCTCGTTCCTATGGCTACGCTGCTGATATTACGTTGTAACGAAGCGGAAAAGATGCTCGCAATGAAGATCAAGACCGACGACGATATGATAAAGGCTGCTCGTGCCTTCGTCGATATGGGCGCGGAATCTGTGCTGCTGCGTGCGTCAAAACATTCCGAAGGACTGCTGACGGCTTTGCTTTATGAGAATGAGAATTGTCATTTCTTCACCTCTCACAACACCGAGGGCTGGCAGCGTCATGGTGTAGGCGGCGCACTTTCCTCTGCTATAGCGACTTGTCTCGCTTTCGGCGACGACATCACAACGGCTTTGGAAAAGGCTCACGATTATATGCACAAACAAGTGGTCTATGCTGTGAAAGAAATAATACAACATTCGAGAAAGACTGTCATCTACAACAAGCTTATGTCGCTCGTTGCGCAATATTATAATAAATCGCATGATGTTAATTTTTATGCCGATAAGTTGTGCATATCAACACGTTATCTGTCAAAAGTAACTAATGATGTTGTCGGCGCAAGTCCGAAACAGATTATCTCGGATTATGTGATGAAAGAAGCGAAAATACTTTTAGAATCAACGAATTTTAACATACAGGAAATCTCCGATCGTCTCGGATTTACATCGCAGTCGAGGTTCTCTTCTTTCTTTATGAAGTATGAAAGATGTACGCCATCTGATTTTCGCATGAGATGATTTTACCGTTATCGGAATAATATTTTACAATATCGGAATATAATTTTCTTTCGTTTTTTGATAATAACTTTCTTTGCATCGTTTTAAATTTTATAAATGATGAAAGAAATAAATCGTGATTTAGCCGTATTATTAAAAGGCGGCGTTATTATGGATGTTACTAATCCGGAGCAGGCTCGTATTGCTGAGTCTGCTGGTGCTAAGGCTGTTATGGCTTTGGAGAGAGTTCCTGCCGACATCAGAGTCGCGGGTGGCGTCTCGCGTATGAGCGACCCTAAGATGATTCAGGAGATACAAAAAAGCGTTAACATTCCTGTTATGGCGAAATGTCGTATCGGCCATTTTGTTGAAGCTCAGATACTGGAAGCCATAGGGATAGATTATATCGACGAGAGTGAGGTTCTTTCGCCTGCCGACGATGTCTATCATGTTGACAAACGTCAGTTTAAGACGCCATTCGTGTGTGGGGCGAGAGATTTAGGTGAGGCTTTGCGTCGTATCAGCGAAGGCGCCATGATGATCAGGACAAAAGGCGAGGCTGGCACTGGTGACATAGTTCAGGCTGTACGTCACATGCGTATGATGCAGAGCGAGATAAGAAGAGTCGTCTCTCTTAACATCGACGAATTATATGAAGCTGCCAAAGAGTTGAGAGTTCCTTTTGAGTTGATACAGTATGTGCATGACAACGGCAAGTTACCTGTGCCGAACTTTGCTGCCGGAGGTGTCGCCACTCCTGCCGATGCAGCTTTGATGATGCAGTTAGGAGCCGAAGGCGTGTTTGTGGGAAGCGGCATCTTCAAGAGCGGCGACCCGATGAAAAGAGCCAAGGCGATAGTCAATTCTGTTGCCAACTACAACAATCCGAGTATCTTGGCAGAACTCAGTGAAGACCTCGGCGAAGCCATGGTAGGAATCAACGAGAACGAAATCAAAATCCTGATGGCGGAGAGAGGAAAATAAAAAATATTGACGATTATCATTTGTATGGACGTGGCTTGCTACGTCCATTTATTTTTTTCTCTCTACAGCTAAGCTTCTTATGCCCATCTACATACCTTGTCTCTTAATAAACTCTCAACTTTTGGTTTAAGGTTTAATGCTTAAAGTTTAAGGTTTTGCTTTGAGCCATGAGCTTCGAGCATTGAGCACAGAGCAAATAAACTTTAAAACTTAAGGGGACTTCTATAAATTGCTTTTCAAAAGATTTATGTATTTATCTTTGAGAAGATTTTTGTATTTCTTGAAAGAGCATAGCGAGCTATGTGATTGAAAGAAAGACGAAAAGATTCCAAAGAGAAACATAAATCTTGAAAAAGTTCAACATGTGTTAGACAAAATTATTCAAAACGGGGAATTTATAGATGTCCCCTTAATTACTTTCAACTTTTAAACTACTCTAAACTATTAACTCTAAACTATAAACTTTAAAAAGGAAGGCTTCCCGCTACATTCCAAACATTTTACGTTAAGAAGAATGGAATTGTTTTCTTAGCGAATCGTTCAAGATGTATGATAGCAACGCTTTACTAATCTTCGAGCCACTTGCAGCGTTCTGTAATTTGCTGTTGGGTTAGCTCACTGCGCTGTGCCATGTCAAAACCATGCATCGTGCCTTCGGTCTGGACGTAGGTAGTCGCTACACCTGCACTTTGCAACATCTTTGCAAGATCGTTACCTTCGTCACGTAAACAATCGAACTCAGCTGTTTCGATATAAGTGTCAGGCATCTTCCGCAGTTCTTTCTCACTAAGGTCAAGTAGCGACTTTTCTGTCGTTTCTTGCAGGTAATACTTCCACATCTTTTGGTTTAACTCTCTGTTCCACACAGGTGTGTCGTTGAACTTGGCCATACTCTCGGTGCGCATAGAGCAATCGACGACGGGGTAAATGAGCATCAATTTCGATGGGCGAATATCGCTTCCGAGTACTGTCTTTATGGCGAGGAAACCGCCTGCCGAGTCGCCGACTATACTTGTTCGCAAGGTGTCTATGCCGAGTGTGGAGGCGTTGTTTATCATCCATCGCCAGGCATCTACACAATCTTGCAACGAGGTGCCGTATGAATTGTTGTGTGCCGTGCGATAATCGACCATAACGACCACCGAGTTAGTGCGCTGAGCATACTCTTTGGCGAGGTCGTAGTGGTAGGGCGCACCTTTGAAGACGAAGCCTCCGCCGTGCAGAAAAAGTATCGCAGAGCGCGGAGAATTACCTTCCTTTGGAGTAATGACCCATACACCGAACTTCTTGCCATCGGTTGTTGATGTGAGTTTTATCTTGTTGATTCTTAAATTATTGTTGGAACGCATACCCTTCGGCATCACTGAAAGAAATGCGTTGCCTAAACCTAATACTCCACGCCCGAGTGGAGCGGTGATGCGACAGGCCGCACGGAAATCTTCGTGTATAGGATATTTGTTTTGAGCCATAGTTGCTAACGGTGCAAAAATTAATAAAAGCAAGCAAATCAGTCGCTGCATATTGTTATATAAGTTTTCGATTGCCAAAGTTACACTTTTTTTCCTATTTCCGTCATGCTTTATCTGAAATCACGATTTGCTTTAATTAAAAAAGCACCCAGCTGAGAACTTGAGTGCTTTGTGCCTTTGCGAGAAAAATATATCTTTAACAAAAAAAGGTACTCAAGTTATTATGATGATCATAATAATTTTTAACATAAAAGTCCTTGTTTTATAAGTGTTTTGTTGTTAATTTTGCAGAGAACTTTAAATTTAATATTATGAAATCTGAATTAATCCAAGAATTGTTATTCAAATTTGAAGGCGCTTGTTACGAGTATAATGGAATTGAATGTTGGAGCGCACGTGAACTACAATCTGTTTTTAATTATACAGAATGGCGTAATTTCCTTAAGATTATAGATAAATCGAAGGTGTCGTGTATAAATGCAGGTGCAAAAATTGACGATCATTTTGTTGACTTTAACAAAATGATAAATCTTGCAAAGGGAGCTAAGCGTCAAATAGAAGATATTGCATTGACCCGTTACGCATGCTATCTCATTGCGCAGAATGGAGATGCAAATAAGCCAGAAATAGCCTTTGCACAGACATATTTTGCTGTACAAACTAGAAAACAGGAAATAATAGAACAGAGATTATCGGATGTTTCTAGGGTTACTGCAAGAGAAAAATTATCTCAAAGTGAAAAGAGACTTTCTGGAATCATTTACGAGAGAGGAGTCAATGAAAAGGGCTTCTCTGTGATTAGAAGTGAGGGCGATAGGGCTTTATTTGGAGGCTTTAATACCAAAATGATGAAGAGAAAATTGTCTGTTCCTGAAAATCGTCCACTTGCCGACTTCCTTCCAACACTAACGATCAAAGCAAAAGATTTTGCAACAGAGTTGACAAGTCACAATGTGCAGGATAAGGACTTGCAAGGAATGCAAAGTATAGAAAATGAACATGTTGAAAATAACAAAGCAGTAAGGAACATGTTATATGAACGTGGTGTGAAGCCGGAATTATTGCCAGCAGATGAAGATGTAAAAAAGGTTCAGCGTAAATTAGAAGGTGACATTAAAAATATTGGAAAACAAACGAAGAAGCTGATAAAAAAGAAGTAAGGATATAATGAATAATTTGTAATCTAAGGATGCTCCTAACTAAAAAAAAGCACTCAGCTGAGAACTTGAGTGCTTTTCGTCATTTGAGAAAATTGAAATGTATAACCAAAACCGTATGTAATACAATCGAGAGTAAGATTTTGTTTAAAAAATCCATGAGAAAAAATAATTCTCTTAAAACATATTAAGGGGACTTCTATAAATTGCTTTTCGAAAGATTTATGAATTTATCTTTGAGAAGATTTTTGTTTTTCTCGAAAGAGCATAGCGAGCTATGTGATTGAAAGAAAGACGAAAAGATTCCAAAGAGAAACATAAATCTCGAAAAAGTTTATCTTGTATTAAACAAAATATTTGATACGTGGAATTTATAGATGTCCCCTTAACAAGTTCTATGACTATTATCGTAGAGATAAGAGAACTAATGAGGTAACAGTATATCGTAAAAATAATTCCTGAACTTTAATGATTTAGGGTGTTTCAAAATGTTTGCTTTTTATGTGCAGCGTGAAAATTCTGCATCAATAACATAGATGTTTCCGCTATCGCTTTTTAGCACATTTCGAGATTGTAAATCTGATATGGTAATTTCATTATTTGTGAAGGTGGTTTTGTTAATTTTTTTGAATCCTAAGGAAATCATATAATCCTCAATTTCTTCTGGCGTTGCTATAGATGGATTTTTTATCGCCCTTTGTCTTAAAATTGGATATGCACTTATGATAAAGGTATCCAAATGTTGTTTTCTTTTGCGTAGTTCTCAGCTATTTTTGACTCTATTTCTTGTTGGAGTATAATCGATTTGCTTCCGCTACTAATTGTATTGATCGTTTCGCTGCTTCCACGCAATCGAATGGTGATTTCTTCCATTCTTCCATTTCGCGTAACTTGCGCTCTGTCGTTGTCTTGTGAAATTCGTTGAGGTACTTCATCTTGTTGATTATTCATGTTGCAAAGATATATTTTTTTAACTGAAATGGAATGATTTTATTAAAAAAAATAATGAAAAGTATGTCGCCATTAATCTATTATTGCTAATTGTAAATTGTACATTGTCAATTAAAAAAGCACCCAGCTGAGAACTTGAGTGCTTTTCGTCATTTGAGAAAATTGAAATGTATAACCAAAACCGTATATAATACAATCGAGGGTAAGATTTTGTTCAAAGAGGAAAGAGTTTTTTTAAGGATACATGATTTTTTATGAAGCCTTAATTTATTTTAAGAATAATTGTTAAAGATTTGATAAATAAGTGTTAAATTAGATAAATGTTGAAAACAATGAATATTGTGAATAATATGGTGTGATTTAATTTGTATAGATTTGCATAGGGTATTTTTTTAGTAAATAATTAATTGTTATAATATTAATTGTATTTTTGTAGAAACCATTAAACAAGATTTATTATGCCGACAATATTTGAATATTTTGGTTTTGTGTTTAAGTTTTACTCTAATGAACACGAACCGATTCACGTTCATGTGCAGAAAGGTGGAGCGGAAGTTATTTTTGAGATATTTATTGATGATGCTGAGATAGTGGAAATTAGACAACGCAATTCAAAAGCACAGCCTTTTTCAGAAAATGATTTGAAGATAGCATTATCGTTTGTTGAGAAATATGCTCCTGAAATTGTAAATAAATGGATAGATTTTTTTGTTTTAAAAAAGAAGATAAAGAAAACCAATATTAAAGATAAAATATAATGGAAGACCAGATTCAGATTATTGAGGCTGTTTATAATGACGATTTGACTGTTGACATTTTGTTTGATGACTTTACTCGTAAGAAAATTGATGTGGGAGAATTTATTAGAAGTCATCCTCATCCTCAGTATAATAAATATCTTAAAGTCGTGAATTTCAAGAAAGGGAAATTGGTAAACGGCAATATAATTTGGGGAAATGACATGGAATTTCATCTCGAAGATCTTTATAATGGAAACATAATGTAGTTTAATTAAAAAAGCACCCAGTTGGGAACTTGAGTGCTTTTCGTCATTTGAGAAAATTGAAATGTATAACCAAAACCGTATGTAGTACAATCGAGAGTAATATTTTGTTCAAAATGGAATGGAATTTTTTTAATAATATCGGTAATTAATATTTCTTTCTCTCGCAGAGACGCAGAGTTACGCTGAGGTCTTTTCTAAATTCTTTGCGTACTTTGCGCCTTTGCGAGATTAAAAACCACTCCTAATTCCTAATCTTTTCGTGGATCTTCTCTGTCAGTCTGAAGAAGTTAGGCACGAATAAGGTTCCGAAGATGGTGTTTGTGAGCATGCCGAATACTACCGCGGCTCCAAGTGCAATTCGTGCTTCTGCGCCGGCACCGCTCGCAAATAAAAGCGGTAACACTCCGAGTATGAACGCCAACGAGGTCATCAGAATAGGTCTTAACCTCACGCGTCCTGCTTCTATGGCAGAGTCGTCGATGCTCATGCCACTCGCCCTGTATTCAACGGCGAACTCTACAATAAGGATGGCGTTCTTCGCCGATAAGGCTATCAACAAAATAATACCTATTTGTGAATATATACTTATCGGTAACGACATTATTATACATCCTACCACGACTCCCAACAAGGCTAACGGCACACTTAAAATGACGGCGAAAGGATTGGTCCAACTTTCGTACATGGCTGCCAAGACTAAGATTACCAATATTATAGCAAGGATGAAAATCATAGCCACACTCGAACTCGATAGTTTCTCCTGATAAGCGACAGACGTCCATTCGTAACCGAAATTATTTCCTAAATATTTCTCTGTCAAGTTCTCCAATGCTTTCATAGCTTCTGAACTGCTGTAACCTTCATTTGCAACCGCCATGATATTAGCGGCAGGGTAGAGGTTGTAACGGTTTATCTGCGCCTGTCCCATCTTCTCTTCAATATTACAAAATGCTGAAAATGGAACCATCTCGCCATTAGGATTTTCCACGCTTAACTTCAAGATGTCGCTGACAACATTACGATTTCCAGGATTTGCCTGAATGATGACTTGATATATGTTGTTGAATCTCACGAAGTCGTTGGCAAAAGTGGAACCCATATATGATGAAAGTGCGTCGAAGACTTGATTTAACTGTAATCCCATCATGCCGATTTTGTCGCGGTTTATGTTCAGGAAAAACTGCGGACTGTTACCTTCAAACTGATTTTGAAGATACATCAAGGCTGGCTCTTCTTGATAGTTTTCCATCAAGGTGGCGATGGCGTTTTCTAACTCTGTCGTTCCTAAGTTGTTACGGTCTTCGAGTACGAATGCCAATCCTCCTGAAGCTCCAAGCCCTGGTATTGAAGGCGGATTGATGGCGAAGATGTTAGCTTCTTGTATCTCAGTGGCTTCCATATTGATTCTGTCGATGACAGCTGTCGCAGTTTCGCCCTTGCCTTTACGCTCGTCCCAGTCTTTTAACATTACGAACAAACTCGCTTCGTTGGAACTGTTGCCGCCTTTTACAAACGAAAATCCATTGATAACCAAATAAGTGTCAATCTCTGAATATTTGTCTAACATCTTAGAAAGTTCCGCTGTAACCTTTTCTGTTCTTTCTAAACTTGCGGAATTGGGAAGTTGTACCGTCACCATGAAATATCCTAAATCTTCCTTAGGTAAAAATTCATTAGGCAATTTTATGAAGACGTACATCGTTAATGCTGAGATGATTACGAATGTCGTCAGTGCTACGGCAGGTCTTCTTAAAAATGATTTTATTATTCTGATGTAAAATCCTAAAGTCTTGTCGTATAATTTGTTGAACCATTTGAGACTCCATTTTTCTTCTTTGAGGAAAAGTACGCACATCGCTGGAGTGAATACTAAGGATATTATTCCGGAAATCACTGTGGCAGTGGCGATTGTAAGAGCGAATTGCTTGTAAAGCTCGCCTGTGATTCCTCCAATGAATGCTGTTGGAATGAAGACTGCAAGTAAGACCAAAACGATACTTATAACCGGACCTTGTATCTCTTTCATAGCTTCTGTTACAGCTTCTTTACGTATTGCAAGTTCTTCTTTCTTAGATATATGCGATACGTCTTTGCGCTTCCGTAGCTTCGATTCTATTAGTCGAGATGCGTTTTCTACAACAACGATAGCGTCATCGACTACAATAGCAATTGCTAATACTAATCCGAATAATGTTAATAAATTTATGGAGAATCCGAGAAGTCGCATCACGGCGAATGTTCCTAACAATGAGATCGGAATCGTTAATGCAGGAATGATGACAGCTCGGAAGTTTTGTAAGAACAAGAACATCACTAAGATAACTAATAATGTCGTCTCAGCTATCGTGACTAAGACTTCGTCGATGGAGGCTGTGACGAATTTCGTGTTATCCATCACGATGTTCATATTGATGCCTTCAGGAAGAAAATGTTGCAGCTCTTTTACCTTGGCTTTCACTTCTTTAGCTACATCCAAAGCGTTAGAGCCTGGCATCTGGTTGATACCGATTGCAGCTATCTCTTCGCCTTTCATCGTCGTCGTGACAGAATACGACTGTGAGCCTAATTCTATCTTAGCGATGTCTTTAAGTCGCAGATATTCACCGTTTTCTAAAGTCCTGATGATGATATTGCCAAATTCCTCTTCGTTAATAAGTCTGCCTTTTGTGCTGATGCTATATTGAAAAGCCATCTCGTTGGAAGTAGGAGGAGCGCCGACGGCACCGGCAGAGACTTCCATATTCTGTGATTTTATCATCGTCAAGACTTCGTCGGGTGTTATGTCTCTGATTCTCATAATCTCTGGATCTAACCACACTCTCATGGCGTAGTCTGATGCTCCGAAAACGTGAACGTCACCGACACCTTTAAGTCGCGCCAACTCATTGACGATGTTGATATTGGCATAATTGGCGAGAAACAAACCGTCGTATTGTTCTAAGTCGCTGTCTAATGTAATGAACATCAGTTGATTCGGACTGCGTTTTAGGACGCTTACGCCTTGTTGTTTTACAGACGATGGGAGATTTGCCTCAGCGAGATTGACTCTGTTTTGTACCATGATGGCGGCTTCGTCAATATCGGTTCCTAACTCGAAAGTCGCTGTTAATGAATATTCTCCGTCGCTCGATGAACTCGAACTCATATACATCATGTTTTCCACGCCGTTGACTTGTTGTTCGATAGGAACGCCTACTGTCTGTGCAACTGTCTCGGCGCTCGCTCCTGGATAATAAGCTGATACCATGACAGTTGGAGGCGTGATGTCGGGATATTGCGCAACGGGTAACGTCCTCAGCGTCACCAAGCCCGCTATGACGATGACTATAGCGATGACGGTCGAGAAAACAGGTCTGTCGATAAAGAATTTTGTAAACATGGCATCATTGATTTATAGGTTCGACTTTCATTCCTGCCCTGACTTTCAGCAAGGCTTTTGTAACAAATCTCTCGTCGGGCGACAATCCTGAAGTGACGTGAATGAGACTGTCGTTGATAATCTCACCGACTTCTATATGCCTGTAAGATACGATATTATCGTTATCCACTACGTAAATATATCTTCCAGATTGGTCGGTGCCGGAGGAAGCGTCAGGAATCAAAATCGCGGCGTCTTCCTCTCCGTAAGGCAAGGAAACGGTGCAATACATACCGCTCTTTAAATCAGTGTCTTTGTTGTCGAAAACAGCTCTCAACATCAAAGTTCCCGTCTTTAGATTAACGTATGGTGATATGTAATTAGGTGTCGCCTCAATTTGCGGAAACATATCTTCCTGCATATTTATATATACTTTTTTCGGTAATGACGAATCCCAATTTTTACTTGCGACTTTCATCGTAAGATACTGATTGTCTTCTATGTTGAAATAAGCGAACATCGGATCGTTATTGTAAATCGTCGTTAATAAAACAGGCGATATAGAGCCATCGACATATTCGCCTTCACTGGCGCCGCTCGTGGAAACGTTACCTGAGATGGGAGCCTTTATGTAACAATAACTTAAAGTCTTTTCCGCCGTCTTCAATGCGGCTTTCGCACTCTCGACATTAGCCTGTGCGGTACGGACGTTAGTCTCTGCTTGTATCAAGTCAATCTGACTGATAGCGTCGCTCTTGGAAGCTTCCAACATCCTGTTGTAGTTGTTCTCGTAATAATCTAAACTCGCTTCCGCAGAATGAAGGTTAGCCTTCGCCTGATTTACCTCGTTTTCATAAACTAAAGGATCGATGATATAAAGCAAGTCGCCAGCATTGACATATTGTCCTGAGCTGAAGTTCTGCTTTGTAACATAACCACTTACGCGTCCGACAACATTGATGATGTTACTCGCCTGCAGATACCCAGGATAATCTTTGTGCAAAACTATTGGCATTACGTAAGGCTTTGCTACATAGACTTTCGGAACAGAAGCTACTTGCGACTTTTTCTCTTTTCCATTATCACAACTTAGAAGAAACATCATACTTAAAGTCGTGATTGATAATAATATAAATTTAGATGTTTTCATATATTTGTTTTTTAATTGTTTTTTTGCCGTGAGCAATGAGCTGTGAGTTGTGAGCCATTGCTCGTAACTCGTGGCTCGTAGCCCGATGCATATCGTCTGTTGACCGTAGTCCGTTGACCGTTGACCTTTTACAACATCAAACAAAGAAATGAAGTAAAGGTTATGTTAAAAAATATTAATGAATATTATTATGAGAGATGATTGAAATCCATTAACTTAAAAACTATCTCCTTTGACTTATTTGTTATTGTTGTTTTATAATTTTGATTATATATTTGCATTATAATTTTTAAAACCAAAATATTATGCAAATGTTAGATTTTACTTTAAGTACGAGGTTGGATATGCCCATAGAAGAATTACAGAATCCAATTATGAAGAAAGAAAACTACGAAGGGAAGCAAGAGATCTTTCAAAATGATTATCAACCAAATGAAGAGACTTTGGAAGCTATGAGAGAGCTTGAAGAAGGACGCGGCGTGGTTTATGAAAGTTTTGAAGATTTTAAGCGAGACCTGTTGAAATGAAACGAAAAGTTGTAATCTCAACAAAATTTAAGCGAGATTTGGAGATAGCACGGAAAAGCAAAACGTTTAAAGTGGAAGTATTTGAAGAAGTTCTGGAAAAACTGATTTCAGATATTCCTTTAGACGAGAAGTTTAAGTATCATCGGTTACAGGGAAAAATGAAGAAATATCGGGATTGTCATATACATCCTGATTGGATACTTATATATTCCAAGATAGACGATAATGAAATAAAAATTCTGGAACTTATTAGATTAGGAAGTCATTCTAATTTGTTTTAGTAATTTTTATAAATCTCATGCAAACGTGGAGTTTATAGAAGTCGCTTTAATTTAATTTCTCTTTTTTGCCGCAAAAAGAGAAACAGAAAAGCTCGCCGCTGCGACTAAATCCGCTAAAATTATGATTCTTACGCTAAACAAAAAGAACTCGCTTCGCTCAGACAGCTTTTTGTTCTTAACGCTTCATCATCATAATTTCTTAACGCTATTTAGTCGAGGCGGCATGAGGACGTCACTGACTTTAGATTCGTGATGTAATAGTAATTTAAAATTAAATATCACTATGTTCTTTCGAGAAAAACAAAAATCTTCTCAAAGATAAAATCATAAATCACTTGCAAAGCAATTTATAAAAGTCCCCTTAAAGTTTAACTATCATTTTTATTCTTTAACATTAATATCTGCATTTGTTGAATTGCTATTTGATTTAATTTGATAAGTCTATCTTTCTGAGAAACGCCGTCATTTATCAGTACGGCATTTATATTTTCCATATTTGACAAACAGATTAATTCATTCAATGAGGCGTAATCCCTTATATTCCCCTTTGAATCTGGATTTTTCTCTCGCCATTGCTTCGCAGTAATTCCAAACAGTGCTACATTCAGAACATCAGCCTCTTCAGCATATATTATACTTACCTGATTTTGAGTGATTTCTTTAGGTATTAAGTTACAACTTACAGCACTGGTATGAATATGATAATTTATCTTTGCTAGATCTCTTTTAGCAGTCCACCCAATTATTCTTTGTTCCTCAGATTTTAAGCGTTGATATTCCTTTATTAGCAATAACTGAAACCTAGGACTAATCCACATGCCGAAATGATAAGCGATGTCTCTGTGTGCATACGTTCCTCCGTATCGGCCTGCTTTTGAAAATATACCGATGGCATTGGTTTTCTCAATCCATGTTTTGACTGATAAAACATAGTTGTTGCTTCCTGCATTATTTCTAATTGTATCGAATTCGGTACAATTAAAATTGGAGTTGTATAGCATTTCCCACTCTCCAAGATATTCAATTGTGCTTTTTAGACTTAACCATCTGAAAATGATATGTTCTTGTAACTGACTGCGTGCCATGTCTGTCAAAGAAATAAAATCATCTTCATTACGTGATATGATTGTTATTTCAGAGTCTTGAATCTTAATCCTTGAAGTAGATTGATGGACAATAATGTCTCCATTGTGATTTGATACAGATTTCATAAATTATAAATTTGGGTTTTGTTATGTTTGAGTTTATATCATCAAACATTGCAAAGGTATATAAATATAATTGAACAACATTATTTATACATGAAGAAAAATTCAATATTTCTAATTATCTTTGATTTTTTATCGGATAAAGATGATTTTTCTTAATAAATATTTAGTTTTGATAAAATTTGAGTAATTTTAAATAACTTATTGATTTTTACTTCTAATAAAAATAATTCAGAGGATAATGATATTGTTTCAAATTATCTCCTACTCTAATGTTTGAATTGAGGCGACTCTTTCTGTTACAAAAGATTATATAAAATATATGAAGGATTTGTTTTGAAACGAAACTACGAGGAGTTTATAGAAGTTCCTTTAATTTAATTTCTCTTTTTTGCCGCAAAAAGAGAAACAGAAAAGCTCGCCGCTGCGACTAAATCCGCTAAAATTATGATTCTTACGCTAAACAAAAAGAACTCGCTCTGCTCAGACAGCTTTTTGTTCTTAACGCTTCATCATCATAATTTCTTAACGCTATTTAGTCGAGGCGGCATGAGGACGTCACTGACTTAAGATTCGTGATGTAATAATAATTTTAAATCTTACATCAAATACATTTGTATTTTAAAATAATTCAGGGAACAATGATATTGTTTCAAATTATTTTCTACTTTAGCGTTTGAATTTAGGCGACTCTTTTCGCTATATATTGGAATAATTATAGAATTCACACATTATTTATATTATGAATATCAACGATATAATTGATGAGGTTGTAAAGATACGCTTGGAACTACCTGATGATCCAGCGAATCCTATCGACTTTGATTTATCACCGGTGAAACCTTATATAGGAGATGAGGAAATTAAACTTATTATCATTGGTCAAGACCCAACTATAAGGAACAAGCAACGACGCAAGTATATAAATACAACACTTAATCTCGACAAAAACGGAGCGTTGAAAACTTATGTGGAAAACATATGTCGTGAATTAGATATTTCTGTACAGAATGTATATGCAACAAATATTTTTAAGTATTTCTACAGCATACCACCTGCTGATACACCTAACGTCCTGATAAAGCATAAAACACAGAACATAGAACTGCTAAGAAAAGAAATAGAATGTTATAAGGATTCTCCAATTATAACTCTTGGTGAACCTGTGCTTCGACTTTTAACTAATGAAGGAGAAAAAGTGAGGAATTATTGGAATTTCCAAGAGAGAGGATATAAATATCTTTCGCCTGATAACAATATCCTAAGACGTTATATATTTCCGTTTCCGCATCAACCGAGTATGCGTAAGCTTCTGTACAATAGCAACTTTAAAGATTATATAAAATATATGAAGGATTTGCTTTGAGACGAAACTACGTGGAGTTTATAGAAGTCGCTTTAATTTAATTTCTCTTTTTTGCCGCAAAAAGAGAAACAGAAAATATTATCATTTCGACTATGTTTCAAATCAGCCATGATTTATGGTATTACATTTTTTGTAAAATATCGTATGGAGAAATATCTTTCATCAGTGTGAATGCGAACCATTTCTTACCTAAATCCTTTATTGAAGCTCCGATATGGTATAATTCATCGTCTATTATCAAGAATCTATCATGTGATTTGGCAAAACATTTCACTATAATCTCAGGGTATTGTTTATTATGTCGCTTGATGTCAAGTTTTAGCTGCTCGGAAATTTTTGGAGTATATATTGTTGCAGAAACATTATCATTACGCTTGTCAAGCAATGTTAATACACTATCATCTACATAATTATCTATAAGAATTATTGTCTTATTTGCTTTTCTTATCAGACCTGAAACGAAATGATATGCATCGAAGATTTGTCCTTCAAAGAATATTCCTTGTTGAGGTTGATTCGATTTTATTTTCTCGAAGACTTCATCTATGCGTTTGTCGATTTCTATTTGATGATATTCTATATTAGCAATTCTTTGAAAAATGATTTCATTATTGGCGATAATATGTCGTATAGATGTGAACGCTCTCATTATGCGGATGTTCATTTCTATTGCCGTACGTGAACGTAGCACACTGCTGAGCATTGCGATACCGTTTTCTGTAAAAGCGTAAGGAAGATATTTAAAGGTCACAATTTGTGACCTTAGACATTCTTCTTTTGTAAGTTGAAATCTAAAATCGTCAGGGAATCTTTCGATGTTACGTTTTACGGCTTGGTTTAGAACTTTTGTCTCAACACCATAGAGTGATGCTAAGTCTCTGTCAAGCATTACTTGATAGCCTCTAATGTTGAGAATCATCTGCTCAATAGTTCTGCAGCTTGATGATTCATCTGAACTATGGATTAAGCTAAGATCTTCTGTTTTGTTTTCCATGCAAGTATAAATTTTGGCGTTCTCATGATGCAAATGTATGAAGAAAAGTCTTCGGTTTTACAATTTTAACATTTTTTAACGTTTGAAGTAATTTATAAATATTATTAAAATTATTTTCTACTTTAGCATCTGAATTGAAGTGACTCTTTCCGTTACCAAAGATTATATAAAATATATGAAGGATTTGTTTTGAAACGAAACAACGTGGGGTTTATAAAGTTACCTTAAAATAATTTTTCTCTTTTTTGCCGCAAAAAGAGAAACAGAAAAGCTCGCCGCTGCGACTAAATCCGCTAAAATTATGATTCTTACGCTAAACAAAAAGAACTCGCTTCG
>SUWS01000073.1 GCA_015061365.1 Lentimicrobiaceae bacterium
CTGCCTGGTAGTTAACATCTTGAGCGCAAGCCCAGAATCTCAATACTGAACCGCCGCCTATAGCTACCTGCGATGGAGAAACGATATAGTCGTCTGGTTCAATTGATGTCCATGATGCGTTGCAGTATGATTCGCTCATCAAGTGACCTGCGCCTGTGTGTGAGTCTGCTGACAATGTGCCGTGGTCGCCTGCCAATGAGTTGTGATACCATGTATGAGCGTCGTTGTTAGCGTCAATTGTTGTCCAGCCTTCCATGCCGTCTTCGAAGCTGTATGCGAATTCTTCGCCTGCGCCGATAGCGCCGCCTTGCCACATTGCCCAGCCTGTTGGTGATACGTAGAGACCTTCAACAGCTGCTGGATCTTCTGTCAAGAATGCGTTGAATTGTGATGCATCCCAGATTTCAACGACAACAGCATCGAAGTTTGAAATGAAACCGTTCTTAGCTACTGTAAGTTCGTAAGTACCTTTACGGAAGTTGTCGAATGTGCATGAACCTGTTGCAGCGTCAATATTTGCTGTATAAACAATACCTTCTTCAACTAAGTTAGTGAATGTCACCTTTGTACCGCTGACAGGGTCGCCATTGTCTGTTGCAGCTGTAACTGTAACTGTTGTGTTCATATCTTTGTCTAATGGTTTTGACCACAAGATTTCTGATTCTGAAGCTTCAGCTGAGATAGAAACGTTGTCGACTGCAACGCCCCAACCGCCATACGATGAACCTTCTGGAACTCTGTGACCGAAAGCGATATATTTACCTGTACCTGCATAATCTGCCAAGTCAACAACAACTTCTCTCCAGTCATATTCTGTCTGTGATGTTGCGTTGTTAGGACCTGTTGTCCAGATTTCTGTCCAAGGACCTGTTGGTGAGTCAGAGACATTAACTGTTAACATACTGTAGTCTGCGCCATAGTAAGGATTGATATAGTTGAATGACAATGAAGATTTAGCTTTGATTTCCATAACAGGTGTTACGAGATATGTTTCTGTGCCACCTGGAATGTATGTTGACATACTGAATGCTGATTGTCCATCGTATGCTGTATAACCTTCGTCATAACCTGTACTGAAGCTTTCAGCGACATACCAGTCACCGTTAGGCATATAGTAGGCGTATGAATAAACAGTATGGATTGTCCAGCCAGCTGGCATACCGTTATTGAAGTTTTCTGAGAATACTAATTCACCGCGGTTTCCTTCATAGAGTGCTGAAACACCCCATTGATATACGCCTGGTTCTGCTGTTGCCCATGTGTAGTCAACGAATGAGGTGTCTGTTGTTTTTTCAGCGAGAAGTTCTTCTGTGCCATATAAGCTCTTCTTGTATAAATTGTAGCTGCTGAATGCGCGTGTAGGTTCTGATGTCGTTTCATTTGCAGGAACGCCTACATATTTTGGTGTTACGTTTTCTGCTGCAACGAATGTGCCTGTTGATGCGCCGCCTTCGAACTTAGGTGCGTTGCTTGATGTTGTCAACATTGCTGTCTGACCCTTGGCGTTGCCTAAATATGCTCTTACCATCCATGTGTATGACAAACCGTATTCTATTGAAGCGTGATTCCATGTTGCGCCGTCCAATGAGATCCAGTCGCTGTTCAAGTTGACGAATGCGCAACCTGCTGCTGGATATGTGATGTCGGCTGTGTAGAATGTTACCCAGAATGGTTGTGTGCCATCTATTGTCACTGGTGTGCTGAGTTCGATTTCTACGAAGTCGCCTACACCTGTCAATGTTGCTGCTTGGCTTGATACCAATGTACCAGGAGCGTCTGTGCCGCCGACATAGATGTTTGCTGTATATGTTCCTGCATAGTCTGGACTTGCGTCATAGACTGCTACCTTATTAATAGTATAACCTGCATATTCTTCTGATGCTGGGAATGTCACACCCCAGTAGCATGGTGAAGGACTGCCTGTACCAACCGATGTTGCGTATGTACCGTCGTCATAATGTAACCAGCCGCCTGTGAATGGTTCTTTCTCAGCGTAGAATGTGATGTTGTCGATGAAGAATGCGTCATCACCTACCTCGAATATATCGCTACTGTCTTTTGAGAATTCCCATCTGTAGGTGTGTGTACCTTCTGCAACCTCTACTTGTTTATACAACCAGTCTGTCTGACCTGATGCTGACATCACTGATACTCCGTCAATGTAGAAGTTTCCTAAGTCCCATGCTTGTTCACTTGAGACTTTGTAGTTGAAGCCCATCACGCCGTTGTAAGGTACTTCGACTGTGATTTCTATTGCTGACACGCCGTTGTTAACGCCTTCGCATGTTGACTTCATTGCGTAGTCGCTTTCGAAGCCGCCTTCTACGATTTCCCATGGATAGCTGCTTACTGCGTTGTTCCATTCGTTTGCTGAGAAGTCGCCTGTCTCGAAGTCTTCTACTGGTCCGCCATATTGTTGCATACCCCAAACAACTTGAACAGCATCGCCGTCTCTTGTTTGTGCTGGTTCGAGTGTCCAGTTTTCGATTGTACCGTTACTACCGTCGCAGTCACCGAAAACGAAAGTTTGACCACCGTCAGCAACGTATTCTACCTTGAAGTATTTATAGTTGTCGGTATTCTTAATTCTGAATGTTCCATTGCCGTTATCTTCCATTACCAATGCTGTCTTGTCTGTTGTGCTGTAAGCGTCAACATTCCAGCTCCAGCATTTTACATAATAACCGTCAGCTGATTTGAGATAGACGTTGCTACCGTTTTCTTCGATTTCGAAGAGTTGAGCGTTGCTATCTGAATAAGCAGCTACACCAACACCGCCGAATGGACCTGATTCATGCATTGTATTATTAAATACGTGGAGATATTGTCCTGCATAAGTTTTAATACGATACAATTCTGTTTCTGGTTGATCTGGATCTTCTGGATCTTCTGGATCTGGATTTGAAGAATCTATGATTGTAACATCAACATACTTAACAGGATTGAAAACTTCATACATTGAGAAGTTTACAACATTTGTCTCGCCATAAACAGCTGTGAACTCAACATCCTTATTTTGATATAAATCTACAGACGCAGTACCGATATAGTTACCTGCGAGGATTTCGCCTGCGTAAGCACCGTTCGCGTCAGCTTGGAATGTGTAAGAAGCTGGATTACCGATTTCGTCTGTACCGTTAATTGAGATTGTACCACCTGCTATTGGAGTTACGCCGTCTTGTTCGAAGATGTTACCAGCTATTTCTGTCATGCCTGTTACGTAAACATATACAGGGTTGCTTAATGCTGATTCGCCTTCGTCATAAACAGCGGTGACACTGACTTGGTGACCGTTCATATTATATTCAAGGCCTGCCAATTCGTATGATGTCTCTGCTACTGGTGTATTGTTGTATTTTTCACCGTTTACGTAAACGTTGTAACCTCTGTGTGAACGGTCTGCTACAGCTTCCCATGAAAGAGTTGTTGTTTCACCTTCATAGATGTTTGCGCTTGTCAATGCCAAGTCTGTAGGAACATTCAATGTTGTTGTGAATCCCCAAACGTCGCCGTATGTTGTACCGCTGCTGTTACGAGCGTTGACTTGCCAGAAGTAGTTCTTGTTATTGTAAAGGTCGCGGATGACGTGACCGATTTCAAGATTGTCTGTCCAGTCTACATAAACATCTTTTGGAGGATATGTTGTACCGAATAACAATTGGTATTCTACTGTATATTTACCGAATGTCCATGACAAGTTAGGATCTTGGAGATCTTGTGCGCCATTAGATGGAGATGGATTGTAAGCTTTTTCAGGAACAGGAATTGTTTCAGCGTTAACATTGAGTGTGAAAGCTTCTGTTGAAGATGCTGCTACATAATATTTACCTGCTGGAAGAACCATTTCGTTGATAGCGTTACCTCTCTTAGCACCATATTTTGACAATTCAATATCGTCAACGCAGAGGACGTAATTGTCAGCACTGTTGAAGTGACGGATAGCTACATAAATTTCCTGACCTGCATAGTCAGCGAGAGAAACAACAACTTGTTTCCAGTCTGACAAACCATTGTCTTGGTCACGGTCGCGGTCGCCGCCTTTCCATTCGCCGTATGTTTCTTCATAGATTGTTGTGAAGTTTTCACCGTCTGTTGAAACTGCTACGCCGTAGTGTTCTGATGGATACATAGCTGCTGTTGCAACCCAGAATGAAAGTTCTGATGTTGGGAAGATAGAATATTTTTCTTCTGTCACCATGTAGTTATCTGGATCTAACGGCATATATGCGTATGATAATGATGTCATACAGAATTCGCTGTTATGACCGAAGCCACCTGGATAACCTAATGTGTAGTATGATGATTGCCATTTGTAGCCGTCTTCGTCAGCGTCGATGATGTCCCAACCATCTGTGTTTGCCCATTCAAAATCATAGCTGAATTTTGTTGGAGCTGGTATTGGAGCATAACCTACTTCTGGACCTTCGTAGTTGTTGTCAGCCATAGGACCTTCTTCACCAGCGAAGTCTTCTGTATAAACAGCCACCTTGCCGTTGTATCCTGTTACGTTAGCTGAGAGAACAACGTCATTGTCGAATTCCATAGCATAGACTACATCTTTACCGTCTTGTTCATAACCTGGCAACTGATAGTTGTCATAAACTGTTGCCATATCAGGTGTTGCGCTGAAAGGATATGAAGCGATTTCTTCTGCTGTCTCGAAAACGTCGTTAGCTGCTGGGTTATATGCGAAAGCTGTCATATCAACGAGTTCGATAGCTCTTGAGTTGTTGTAAGAGATAGCGAGTTGTGCGTTGACTGTACCTTCTGCTTCACCATGAACGATGTCGAGTTCTAAAGCCTGTTTTGTTGTTACGTGTGCTGGATATTCAGCATCTGAAACTTGGAAGTATGAGTCTGTTGGCTCAACAGCATTGATGTCTAAGCTGAAAGCTTTTGTTCCGACAACTACTTCAGCTGGACGCATCCATGCGCCGTTTGGACGTGCGCCGAGGTCGATAGTTTCAGGAGCTACTGTCAATGAAGCGAAGTCTGCTGGAACTGTAGCGTTAAATTTGATAACGTTGTTACGATAGTTACCAGAACCCCAATCCATTGAGTGGTTGCCACTTACGCCAGGATTTGCTGGATCATAAGCTGATGGATCTCTGAAAGCATACATGTTTCTTACACTGTAACCGGCATTGTAGGTGTAGAATGATGAAGCACTTACCCATGAACCTGTGTTATCTAAAACACAAACCAACACATTACCGCCTGTGTAGTGGAAAGGAGTTTGCAACTCGATGTCCATCCAAGCACCTGCCACGCCAGGAGTTGTTACCTGACCTGAGAAAACCAAGTCGGCTTCTGTCACAGGTTCCCAGTCGCTGCCGTAGTAAGTGAAACTTGTTCTATCGGTGTTAAGCAAATAGATAGCGATGTTACGTGTTCTCACGCTTGAATCGAATTGCTTGAAACCGATTGTCGAAATTGTTGATTCCGACAAATTCCACATTTCGTCAGCAGTGTAAATCTGCTGTGAAATGGAGTAGTTGTAGTAGGTATAAAATGGCACATTGGCATTAGAAGTTGTACCTTCTTCTCCAATAACCAAATCTACCGTCTGCGCATTAATCGAACCGAAAAGTCCGAATAAGCACATCATTGCAAAAAGAAATAATCTTTTCATAATAATACGATTTAGTTAATAAAAATGTTAATTTAAAAATTTGTTTTCCCTTTATTTTACTATTGTTTACAAAAGTTAATACCAAATATAAAAAACCATCACAAAATATGGTATGGGTATAATTATCCCACTCTACATTTTGAAACTCGCAAACTTAATAAAAAATATTAGACATTCAACATCTGTTGAGAAGTTTTTTTTAATCCTGTATTTATAGGCTTTTGAAGATTTTTAAATCTGAGAAAGGGATTGAAGGGGTTGAAGGTAGTAGATACGTATCATATTACACCTATAAAAATAAACACGATGTAATTGGTGCGTCTCTTTTTAAACCTGAGAATCTGAGAAATGTTAAAAAAGATTAACTTTATTTCTCTTGACATCTGATTGAATTAATTATATCTTTGCACTTGAATTAAAATTTAAAACTATGAGAACCTCAACATCAAAATTTATCAAAACAAATCTTAGGTCAAATAAAGCATTTAAGGAACTAATATTATTAGGACTTTTTGAAAACAAGAAGAAGTTTCATTATAAGCCAGAATACGTAAATCGTATTAGAAAAGCTGAAAAAGAATCTTTTGTCGAAATCAACTTGGAAGAGTATGGAATTACTCTTTAAGGAAACAGCAAAAGAAGACCTTATTTATTGGAAAAAGAATAACCCCAAAATTCTAAAGGGGACTTCTATAAATTCCCCGTTTAAATAAACATTAACTATGAAAATTAAAACTTTTGCGTGCTTTATGTTTTTTCTTGGAATCTTTTTGTCTTTCTTTCAATCACATAGCTCGCTATGCTCTTTCGAGAAAAACAAAAATCTTCTCAAAGAAAAATTCATAAATCACCTGCAAAGCAATTTATAGAAGTCCCCTAAAAAGAATAAACGAGCTGTTGCTTTCTATCAAGAATGATCCATACAGTGGCATCGGTAAACCCGAAGCATTAAAGTATGAATTGTCAGGATATTGGAGCAGAAGAATCAACAAGGAACATCGCCTACTATATAAGGTCGAAGATAATTATATTGGCATCTACGCTTTGAGATATCATTATGAATAATAAGTCTACGGTCACAGACCTCAAGTAGATACGTATCATATTACACCGATGAAAATAAACACGATGTAATTGATGCGTCTTAATAAGTCACCAAGTCAACGAGTAGAGACGCAGAGTCGTAAAGTCAATGAGGAGTGATGGAGTGATGAAGTTATGGAGTCAAAGTTCTTCGTTCTGAGTCGCCACGTACGGGCACGACTTGCCACGTCCGTACTCTGTGATTTTCAGATTAAATAATAGTGTTGCCTTTAAGCAACATTTTTATATAAAAAGTGTTGTTTTTAATCATAATTAATTATCTTTGTAAACAAAAATACATTTACTATGGATGCTTTGTTTGTCAAACACGATCGTCTGATTGCGAATACTTCTACTGAAATCGTAAGAGATATGATGAATCAGGTGAATTGGAATTCCCGTCTTATTTCCATACAAGGAGCTAAAGGTGTGGGAAAATCTACATTATTAAAGCAGTTCGTCAAACTGAACTATAAAACCGCCGACAGAAAAGTGCTGTATTGCTCAGCCGATACTATAGATCTGTCACGTATGACATTAGTCGAACTCGCCGAGCAATTCGTTATGAATGGTGGAAAACGACTGATTATAGACGAAATACATAAATACGACAAATGGAGCAGGGAAATTAAAGAGATATACGACTTATATCCTGAATTACGAGTCGTCGTCAGCGGTTCATCATTACTTAGTCTCTTAGCTGGCGATGCAGATCTGTCGCGAAGATGCGTGAAATATACCATGCATGGACTCTCACTGAGAGAGGCTTTAAGATTCTATGAGAAAATAGAATTTCCCATATACAAGCTTGAAGATATAATCGCAAATCCATACGAGATATGGGAGCAAGTATCAGCAAAATGTAAACCCATAGAGCAGTTCAAGAAATATCTTCGACACGGATATTACCCTTTCTTCCTGGAAGACAAAGAAGATTATTACACTAAATTAGAGCAGGTGGTAAACTACGTGATAGAAGTAGAGCTGCCAATGATATGCAAAGTAGATGTAGCTTATATAAGGAAAATCAAGGCTCTTGTGGGAGTTATATCAGAAAGCGTCCCTTACGAGTTGAACGCAAATAAATTGGCAGCCGCCATTGAAATAGGGAGAGATACCGTTGTCTCATACCTAAAAAATTTAAGCGATGCCAATCTTTTAAATCTTCTGTATTCTGATAATAAAAGCATAGGAAAACTCACGAAACCCGACAAGGTTTACCTTGAAAACACCAATCTTCTTTATGCCTTAAGTCCTTCGTCTGTCGAGATTGGCACCGCTCGAGAGACATTCGCTATCACGCATCTGTCGAAATCACACAATGTAGAATATGGCAAGGACAAGGGCGATTTCAAAGTGGATTCAAGATTCCATTTTGAAATTGGAGGCAAGGACAAGAGATTCTCACAGATTGCCGATATCCCCGACTCTTACATCTTCGATGACGATATTGAATCGCCTTCAGGCGCAAAACTCCCACTATGGATGTTAGGATTTTTAGACAATGAGACTCGTTTTTTTTATTTTGGAATATCATTTATGATATTAGAAACTGCATATAACGGATTTATGCATATATTACTGACTTCATTCTCGCTTTTATCTTCGTTGTTTTGTAATAATGCAAAATTTTCTAACGAACAGCGGATAGCTTCTTTAATATGTTTGTTTTTCATAAACAATCGTAAACTTTTCATCTTACCGCTTTTACCTGATTTACATTCTATAGGAACAACCTTCATGTTACGGACGATTATGTAATCTACTTCAGAAGTCGTATTTTCAGATGTGTTTTCCCAGTAAAACAAATCATGTTGAGAACGAGACGATGAATACTTTACAAGTTCCCAACCTAAAATCATTTCTGCCAAGCCACCTTTATTGACTAAATCCTCGGCAGTGCCAGCTACAATAGTGTCAACAATGTTTTGCGAAGCTCCGAAGTTTAAATCTAAAATACGTAGCAATAAAGCGCTGTCGAGATAAATGTATTTTCTAAACTTGTCGTTAACTTCCGCACCTAAAGGTAAACCATTGGCGGCTGTATGACTGACACGTTTTATAATGCCAGCGTCGCATAACATTCTCAATGCGTTTTTTACATCATCTGTTCTATATCCTCCTTCAACTTTGCTGTACATAAACTTTTTTCCCGTCTGGGCCACAACACTTTGCAAAGTGTTACGCAACAATGTAGTATCAACTTTATTGCTGTATTTTGCAAAATCATCGTAATATGATAACTGGATATCATCTAATTCAGCCTGACATTCATTGTAGTTGTGAGAATCCAACCAAGCAACAACGCTTGCTGGCATTCCGCCCACTATTAGAAAAGTCCTAAATTGTTGAACCAATTCATTATGTAAAGCCTCAAACAATGGTTTCTCGGCATCTGCCATTTGCTTGGCTTCCACCCAGTCTTTCTTACCTTGGGCTATAAGGAATTCATCAAATGAGAAAGGATACATAAACAAAGAACGTATTCTGCCAACTCCAAACGATGCTAAGTCTTTTAAAGTAAATTCCAAAAGGGAACCAGCTGCAATGATATGTAATTCAGGAAAATCTTCTTTAAAAAACCATAAGCTTTTAATAGCTTCTGACGATACCTGTATTTCATCAAGGAATAATAATGTTTTTCCTGCAATGATTGGTGTGTTGTATAGTAATCCTATATTTGAGGCTAATAGTTTGACATCTGTTGTTTGTTTGAATAAATCTTTCAGTTCCGATTTTTTTTCAAAGTTGGCTTCAATGTAATAATCAAATGATTCTCCCAAATGTCTAACTACAGAGGATTTTCCAACCTGACGAGCTCCGCGAAGAAGTAATGGCTTGTGCTGCTTACTTTCTTTCCATTCATTTAATTGTTTATCTATCTCTCGTGATATGTACATGATTTATGTTTTTAGAACACATCATTAATTATCGATATGCAAAGATAACATTATTTGTAAAAACCGAGACGAATAAAATAGACTTTTTTGAAAAAACCGAAAGAAAAAATATTGCAAAGTCAATTTTTTAAGTAATGAAGTTATGGAGTTAGGAAGTACTCCATCACTCCTCATGAGACGCACCAATTACATCTCTTCTATTTTTGCAGGTGTAATGTGTCACGTCTCTACGTCAATTGTAAACTGTTAATTGTCAATTGTTAATTGTTAATTTGTCAGACGCACCAATTCCATCGTGTTTATTTTCAAAGGTGTAATATGTCACGTCTCTACCTAGTATAAAAAAAGAGTTGCCATCTCTCATAGCAACTCTTAATTGTCAATTGTCAATTGTTAATTGTCAATCCTTCTTACGCATTCCGTATACCAACGCCATGCCGCCGAGCAAGAGCAAGCCCGAACCTATCGGTGCAGGATCTGCGTTCTGGTCAAGTTCATAACCGTGTCCGATTATCGCAGGCATATCAAACATATTCCAATCAGGATTGCTGCCTGTGCCCTCACGGTTGCCTTCGTACATAT